>NZ_JAAGPK010000027.1:0-72124 GCF_017104685.1 Burkholderia sp. Tr-20355
TTTTGCGGGACGGCGAGCTCGAGGCGTGTAGGGGCGGGCGACGGCGGCGGCCCGCCGGGCGCGGCGCGCGACCGCGCGGGGGGGGCCGCGGCGTCGGCATCGAAGGCCGTCCGGCGCGCGTCGAGGTCGTGCTCCTTCGGCACGCCGCCGGTGCCGGCCGACAGGCCGGGGAAGAAGAACGTCTTCAGCAGCGGGTAGCGCGGATGCGGCGACGGCCGCAAATGGAAATCGGCGACCCAGTCCTCGGCGCTCAGGTATTCGAGGTTGATCCACACGGGCCGACGCTCGCGGCGCGCCATCGCCGCGAGATACGCGCCGGGCAGCTCGCACGCGAACGCCTCGATCACGACATCGGCGATCTCCAGCGCGTCGCCGACTTCCGCATGCCAGTGCTCGATCGCGATCGCGTCGATCGTCTGCCGTCCGGCGCCGGGATCGACGCTCGGCAGCAGGCGCGCGAAGGTGCGCAGGTCGTCGACGAACAGCCGGACCTGCCAGCCGTGCTCATGCGCGAGCTGGTGCGCGACGCGCCAGCACACGCCGATGTCGCCGAAATTGTCGATCACCGTGCAGAAGAGGTCGCAGGCGATCGGTTCGCCCGGCGCGAGCGTCGCGGCGGGGTGTGGGGCAGCGGTGGTGCGTGGCATCGAAGCGGGCCGGTGAATGCTCTAAACTGGCGATTCTAATAGACCCGTTCCGCGTTACAAGGCGCCCGGATCACGCATGACAGCCCCAGAAGCCTCCGATACCCCGTTCGAACCGAAGAAGATCCTTGCGCAGTTGCCGCACATGCCCGGCGTCTATCGTTATTACGACACGGCGGGCGCCGTGCTTTACGTCGGCAAGGCGCGCGACCTGAAGAAGCGCGTATCGAGCTATTTCACGAAGACCCAGCTGTCGCCGCGCATCGCGATGATGGTCACGCGCATCGCGCGCATCGAGACGACCGTCACGCGCTCGGAAGCCGAGGCGCTGCTGCTCGAGAACAACCTGATCAAGGCACTCGCGCCGCGCTACAACATCCTGTTTCGCGACGACAAGTCGTATCCGTACCTGAAGCTCACCGCACATCGGTTTCCGCGGATGGCCTACTACCGCGGGTCGGTCGACAAGCAGAACCAGTATTTCGGGCCGTTCCCGAGCGCGTGGGCCGTGCGCGAGAGCATCCAGATCCTGCAGCGCGTGTTCCAGTTGCGGACCTGCGAGGATTCGGTGTTCAACAACCGCACGCGGCCGTGCCTGCTGCACCAGATCGGGCGCTGCACGGCGCCGTGCGTCGGCGCGATCTCCAGCGAGGATTACGCGGTCGACGTGTCGAACGCCGCGCGGTTCCTGCTCGGCCGGCAGTCCGAAGTGATGAAGGAACTCGAGCAGAAGATGCATGCGTTCGCGGCCGAGCTGAAATTCGAGCAGGCGGCGGCCGTGCGCAACCAGATGAGCTCGCTCGCGACGGTGCTGCACCAGCAGGCAATCGAGGTCGGCGGCGACAGCGACGTCGACATCCTCGCCGTCGTCGCGCAAGGCGGGCGTGTGTGCGTGAATCTCGCGATGGTGCGCGGCGGCCGGCATCTCGGCGACAAGGCGTATTTCCCGACGCACGTCGAAAGCGCGCTGACGCTCGCCGAAGGTGGTCTTGGCGACGAGGCCGAGTCGTCGGAAGCGGCCGACACAACCGGCGCGACTGCCGCCGCGGTGCCCGACCAGCCCGCGGAAGAAGCCGGCAGCGTGCGCGGCGGCGCGGCGGCATCGGTCGAGGCGGAGGTGCTCGACGCGTTCATCGCGCAGCACTACCTCGGCAACCGCGTGCCGCCGGTGCTCGTCGTCAGCCATGCGCCGGCGAGCCGCGACCTGCTCGAGCTGCTGTCCGAACAGGCCGGCCACAAGGTGTCGCTGGTGCGGCAGCCGCAGGGGCAACGGCGCGCGTGGCTGTCGATGGCCGAACAGAATGCGCAGATCGCGCTGATGCGGCTGCTGTCCGAACAGGGCTCCCAGCAGGCGCGTACGCGCTCGCTGGCGGAAACGCTCGGCTACGACATCGACGATCTCGCGACGCTGCGGATCGAATGCTTCGACATCAGCCACACGATGGGCGAGGCCACGCAGGCGTCGTGCGTCGTCTACCATCATCACAAGATGCAGTCGGGCGAGTACCGCCGCTACAACATCACGGGCATTACGCCGGGCGACGATTACGCGGCGATGCGGCAGGTGCTCACGCGCCGCTACGAGAAGATGGTCGAGCAGGCCGCGCAGGCGGCCGCGGTGGACGAAGCGGCCGGCATCGACGGCGAATCGACGCGCCAGGCCGAGGCGTCGAGCCTGCTGCCGAACATCGTGCTGATCGACGGCGGCAAGGGGCAGGTCGAAATCGCGCGCCAGGTGTTCACCGAGCTGGGGCTCGACACGTCCATGCTGGTCGGCGTCGCGAAGGGCGAGGGGCGCAAGGTCGGCCTCGAGACGCTCGTGTTCGCGGACGGCCGCACGCCGCTCGAACTCGGCAAGGAGAGTGCCGCGCTGATGCTCGTCGCGCAGATCCGCGACGAGGCGCACCGCTTCGCGATCACCGGCATGCGGGCGAAGCGGGCGAAGGCGCGCCAGACGTCGCGGCTCGAGGAACTCGAGGGCGTTGGCGCGAAACGCCGGCAGCGGCTGCTCGCGCGATTCGGCGGATTGCGCGGCGTGGTGGCCGCGAGCGTCGAGGAACTCGCGAGCGTCGAGGGCATCTCGCACGCGCTCGCCGAACAGATCTACAAGCAGCTTCACTGACGCGCCCGTGCGGCCGGGCTGTCTCGCCAGCGTTCTTGTGGCAGGCCGGTCGACACGGCACAATTGCGAATCCTTTACTGTCCCGCATGCCATGCCGTTCAATTTCCCGATTTTCCTGACGTGGGTACGGATCGTGCTGATTCCGCTCGTCGTCGGCGTGTTCTACCTGCCGGACACGGTGATGGGCGGCGCGCACCGCAATCTCGCGGCGGCGGCGATCTTCATCCTCGCGGCGCTGACCGACTGGTTCGACGGTTATCTCGCACGCAAGTGGAACCAGACCTCGTCGTTCGGCGCCTTTCTCGATCCGGTGGCGGACAAGCTGATGGTGACGGCCGCGCTGCTGATCCTCGTGCAGATTTCGCGGGTCGATGCGGCGATCGCGCTGGTGATCGTCGGCCGCGAGATCGCGATCTCGGCGCTGCGCGAGTGGATGGCGCAGATCGGCGCATCGAAGAGCGTCGCGGTGAACCAGCTCGGCAAGTTCAAGACCGCATGCCAGATGGTCGCGATCCCGATGCTGCTGTTCTACGGGCCGCTGCCGCTCGGCGTCGTGACGATCGACACGCGCGTGTGGGGTGAGTGGCTGATGTATCTCGCGGCGGTGCTGACGATCTGGTCGATGCTTTACTACATGAAGCTCGCGTGGCCGCAGATCCGTGAGCGCGGCGGTGCGTGAAACGTGCGTCTCGCGTTCGGTCGAGGCGGTTTTTGTAAAAAGGGCTGGAAAAGCCCTTGACACACGAATGTGCCTTCGACATAATCTCGCTTCTCCGCTGCACGACGAAGTAAGCGTGTGACGGGGAAGCAGCAGTAGCGTAGCAATACGCGGGAGTAGCTCAGTTGGTAGAGCGCAACCTTGCCAAGGTTGAGGTCGCGAGTTCGAGACTCGTCTCCCGCTCCAGATTTTTTCTGGCAGCGCGTTGGTTGGCGAAGCGCTGCAGATGCAGGACCCATGCGGGAGTAGCTCAGTTGGTAGAGCGCAACCTTGCCAAGGTTGAGGTCGCGAGTTCGAGACTCGTCTCCCGCTCCAGATTTTTCTGGCAGCGTGTTGGTCGGCGAAGCGCTGCAGGTGCAGGACAATGCGGGAGTAGCTCAGTTGGTAGAGCGCAACCTTGCCAAGGTTGAGGTCGCGAGTTCGAGACTCGTCTCCCGCTCCAAGTAATGGGGAAGCCAAGCTTCCCTTTTTATTTGATGGACTTCCGGTCCTCGAATAGAAATCTGTCGCTTGCCTCACGGCATCCGGACAGTCCGCTTTTGGCGCGATAGCAAAGCGGTTATGCAGCGGCCTGCAAAGCCGTTTAGGCCGGTTCGACTCCGGCTCGCGCCTCCAGGTAGGAAGAGAAAAAGCCCCGCTTCGGCGGGGCTTTTCTTTTTTCTGCATCGTTTGCCGGCCGCCGTACGGGATGCATGCGACGGCCTCCGCGCAATCAGCCATCCACCGGCTGCGCGGGCGTATCGAGCTTCAACTGATAGAACGCCGCGTCGAGCCAGCGGCCGAACTTGAATCCCGCCTCCGTGATCGTGCCCGAGTGCACGAATCCCAGTTTCGTATGCAGTGCGATGCTTCCGGCATTGGTCGCGTCGATGCAGCCGACCAGCACGTGCACCTGCGCGTCGCGCGCACGACGGACGACTTCGCGCAGCAGCAGTTCGCCGAGCCCGCGGCCGCGCTGGTCGCTGCGCACGTAGACGCTGTGTTCCACCGTGTACTTGAATGCAGGGAACGCACGGAACGTGCCCCAGCTCGCGAAGCCGAGCAGCGTGCCCGATGCGTCGACGGCGCCGACGACCGGAAACCCGCCCGCGCGTTTCGTCGCGAACCACGTGACCATCGCTTCCGGCGGGCGCGGCCGGTAGTCGTACAGCGCGGTCGAATTCGCGATCGCGTCGTTCAGGATCTCGAGGATGGCCGCTGCGTGCTCGGCTTCACTGCAATCGATCAGGCGCACGTCGTCGTGCTGTTTCGGGGAATTCATACGGGTTCCTGGTGGGGTTGAACGGGGGCGTACACCCCGCGCATGCGTTACGCGTTCCGCGCGCCGGCCGCGCCGGACGCATCGCAGATCACGACGACATAGCGCGCGGGATGCGGCGACGGATTGCTGAAGATCAGCGGCTGGTCGAGGCGCAGGGCCAAGCAGTCGCCTTCGTGAAGCGCGTGCAGCGCATCGCCGAGCGTGACGTCGACGCGGCCGCTGATGACCCACACCTGCTGATGCAGCACGCGCTCGCGTCCGCCGCTGTCGTACGCGACACGCGCGCCGGGCGGGAAATCGACCTCGACGAGCTGGATCGGCGACGGCCAGCCGGCCGGGGAGAGATTGCGCCGCACGTAGCCGGACGCCGGATCGCGCCACTCGGCCTGCTGCGCGCGCCGGGCCAGCGGCTGCGCGGGCGCGTCGTCCCGGTCGCCGCCGAACAACCCGGCCAGCGAGATGCCGAGGCCGGCCGCGAGCTTGTCGAGCACGACGGCCGTCGGGCTGGCCGACGCGCGTTCGATGAGCGAGATCATCGAACGGCTGACGCCGGAACGCGCGGCCAGCGCATCGAGCGTGTAGCCTCGAACGGTGCGCAGTTCGCGCACGCGCCGTGCGATGCGCTCGTTGATGCCGCTGTCGTCGGCCGCGGTGATCGTGGATTCTTTCATGATGGATTGATTTTCCAGCAAACTGGAATTTGATGTCAACGGCATTTGCCGCAGCCGACGGAGAGGGGGGGCGGGATTCGGGCAGCTTGCCCGGCGGGCGTGCGCAGCGTAATATACGAAATAGCTACGTTTCGTTTAATTGGGGATATATGGGCATCATCAAGATTTCCGAGCACATGCATGAACGGCTGCGCTCGACGAGCACGGCGCTGAGCCGTTCGATCAACGCGCAGGCCGAACACTGGCTGCGCGTCGGAATGCTGGCGGAACTCAACCCGGCGCTGTCCTACGGCGACATCTGCAAGATGTTGATCGAGGCCGAGGCGCGGGGCGGCGACGTGGGGCCGGCGGAACCGGTCGCGTCGCAGATCGAGCAGGTGGCGTAATGGCGAAGCGAGAAATCCCGATCCGCGGGGCCGCGGAAATCGCGAAGTCGCGCGAAGCCGCGAAGCTCGCGTCGCAGGTGCTGACGATGATCACCGAGCACGTGAAGCCGGGCGTGACCACCGACGAGCTCGACGCACGCTGCCGCGAATACATCGTCGACGAACTCGGCGCGATTCCCGCGAACATCGGTTATCACGGTTATCCGAAGACGCTGTGCACGTCGGTCAACCATGTGGTCTGTCACGGCATTCCGACCTCGCGGCCGATGCGCGACGGCGACATCGTGAACCTCGACATCGCGGTGATCAAGGACGGCTGGTTCGGCGATACGAGCCGCATGTATTTCGTCGGCGAGCCGAACGAACTGGCGCGGCGCCTCGTCGCGGCCACCTACGAGGCGATGCACGCGGGCATCCGCGCGGTGCGTCCGGGCGCGACGCTCGGCGACGTCGGCTACGCGATCCAGCAGGTCGCGCATCGCGAAGGGTTCAGCGTCGTGCGCGAGTATTGCGGGCACGGCATCGGCGATGTCTATCACGACGAGCCGCAGGTGCTGCATTACGGCCGCCCGGGCACCGGCGTGCCGCTGCGGCCGGGGATGATCTTCACGATCGAGCCGATGCTCAACGCGGGCAAGCGCGACACGCGCGTGCTGGCCGACGGCTGGACGGTCGTCACGAAGGACCATTCGTTGTCCGCGCAATGGGAGCATATGGTCGTGGTGACGGAAACGGGCTTCGAGGTGCTGACCGAGGACGCGAAGCCGCAGGCGTTCGCGGCGCTGTCGGGCACGCACGCGGCGTGACGCCGGCCGTGCGCCGCGTATGACGAGGCGCGGCACTGCAATGAGACGGGCCCTTTCGCGGGGCCCGTTCCGTTTGCGGCGACCGGCCGGCGCGGCTCAGCCGCGCGCCTTCTGCCACGCGTGTTCGACGAACACGCGGCACAGCGCTTCCATGCCCTTGCGATCTTCGTCGTCGAAGCGCGCGGCGACCGGGCTGTCGACGTCCCACACGCCGATCAGCGTGCCGTCGCCGGCCACCAGCGGGACGACGATTTCCGATTCCGAGGCCGCGTCACACGCGATATGGCCGGGAAACTCATGCACGTCGCGCACGACCTGCGTCTCGCGCGTCTGCGCGGCGGTGCCGCACACGCCCTTGCCGAGCGCGATGCGCACGCACGCGGGCTTGCCCTGGAACGGGCCGACGACGAGTTCGGTCCCGTCGAAGAAGTAGAAGCCGGCCCAGTTGAGACGATCGAGCGCGTGATAGACGAGCGCGGAGAAATTCGCCGCGTTGGCCGTCAGGTCGCGTTCGGACTCGACGAGCGCGCGTGCCTGCTCGACGAGCGTCGCGTATTGATCGGCCTTGGAGGCGTTGGGGTCGTTGGACAGCGTGAACATGGCGGGAAAGCGATAAGGGTTGTGAAAAGACGCGTGGCGCGTACCGCAGTCTACGGCACGCGCGTGCGGTCTGCAGCGCTCAGTCGGGCTCGAGTTCGGCAAACCGCTCGGCCAGGAAGTCGAGCAGCGCGCGCACCGCGGGCAGCAGCCCGCGGCGCGACGCGAACACCGCGTGCACGATCTCGCGGCGCGGCGCCCAGTCCGGCAGCACGGTGACCAGTTCGCCGCGCGCGACTTCGTCGCGGACCATCATCGTCGGCAACTGCACGACCCCGACCCCCGCGACGGCCGCCGCGCGCAGCGCGAGCATGCCGCCCGTCACGAGGCGCGGCTGGTGATGGATTTCCGCGTGCGCGCCGTCGGGCCCGCGCAGCCGCCACACGTGGGTGGACTGCGGCACGCCGTGGTCGAGGCTCGGCAGGCGGGCGAGATCGGCGGGAACGGCCGGCGCGCCGCGCTCGCGCAGCAGCGCGGGGCTCGCGACGAGGCACTGGCCGCGCTCGGCCAGCACGCGCAGCGCGAGATCGCTGTCTTCGAGCGGCGGCGGGCGCACGCGGATCGCGACGTCGATTCCTTCGCCGACCACGTCGACGCGACGGTTGGTTGCTTCCAGATGAATTTCGACGCGCGGACACGCGGCCATGAACGCGGCAATCATCGTCCCGACCAGCGAATCGAGCAGCACGACCGGGCAGCTGACCCGCACGATGCCGCGCGGCTCCTCGTGCAGCAGCGCGATCGCCTCGTCGGCCGCGTCGGCCTCGACGAGCATCGCGCGGCAATGCGCGTAGTACGTCTGGCCGACGTCGGTGACCGTGAAGCGGCGCGTCGAACGCTGGATCAGCCGCATCCCGAGCCGTGCCTCGAGCAGCGCGACGCGGCGGCTCAGTTTCGATTTCGGCATGTCCAGCGCACGCCCGGCCGGCGCGAAGCCGCCGTGTTCGACGACCTGCACGAAGTAGTAGAGATCGTTCAGATCCCGTGCTTTATCGTTCATGAAATAGAACGCTGAGTGCGATTTCGGCAGTCTACCGGATCGATCGTTCCACCACTATATTGCTACCCATGGATGCGAAACACGTGTTTCGCCGCAATTTGGAGAAGGGCCATGAAGAAGATCCAGGGTGTGTACAGTGCGCCGCGCGGACATTGGGTCGGCGACGGTTTTCCAGTGCGTTCGATGTTCAGCTACCAGTCCCACGGCGCGCACCTGAGCCCGTTCCTGCTGCTCGACTACGCTGGCCCCGCGACGTTCGAGCCGGGCTCGGTTTCGGCGCCGCGCGGGGTCGGCCAGCATCCGCACCGCGGGTTCGAAACGGTGACGATCGTCTATGACGGCGAAGTCGCGCACCGCGATTCGACCGGCGCGGGCGGCACGATCGGCCCGGGCGACGTGCAGTGGATGACGGCCGCGAGCGGGATCCTGCACGAGGAATTCCACTCGGAGGCGTTCACGAAGCGGGGCGGCCCGCTCGAGATGGTGCAGCTGTGGGTGAACCTGCCCGCCGCCGACAAGATGGGCGCGCCCGGCTATCAGACGCTGCTGAACGCGGACATTCCCGTGGTCGAGCTGCCGGACGGCGCCGGGCGTGCGCGGATCATCGCCGGCGAACTCGACGGGCGGCGCGGCCCGGCCCGCACGCACACGCCGATCGACGTGTGGGACGTGCGGCTCGTGGCCGGCGGCCACGCGCGGTTCCCGATCGCCGAAGGGCGCACGCTCGCGGTGGTCGTGCTGAGCGGCACCGTGCAGGTGAACGGCGAGACGGTCGCGCGCGAAGCGCAGTTCGTGCAACTCGGCCGTGACGGCAGCGACGTCGAGATCGAAGCGAACGGCGACGCGAAGCTGCTGATCCTGAGCGGCGAGCCGATCGACGAGCCGGTCGTCGGCTACGGTCCGTTCGTGATGAACTCGCAAGCGGAGATCCGTACCGCGATCGAGGACTTCAACGGCGGCCGCTTCGGCCAGATGCCGGCATGACAGTCGTGACGGCATGACGGACAGGCCCCGCGCAATGCGGGGCCTTTTTTTCGCGCGCGGGCAGGCGGTCGTGCGCGACAGGCGCTTCGAGGCATAATCGACGGTTGTCGCGCGCCGGCCGGCGCGCCCGAATCAGGACCGTACATGAACGCATCCGCCGCATCCCCGAGCGCTGCCGATCTCGACTGGCGCTGGAAATCCTTCGACGCGCTGACGGCGCGCGAAGTCTATTCGATCCTCGAGGCGCGCAGCGCCGTGTTCGTCGTCGAGCAGAACTGCGTGTATCGCGATATCGACGATGCGGACCAGGCCGCATGGCACCTCGCCGCGTTCGATCCGGCCGGCCGCCTGGCCGGCTATCTGCGCGTGCTGCTGCCCGATGCGCAGCATACCGACGTGCGTATCGGCCGCGTGCTGACGACCGCCGCGTTTCGTGGTGCGGGCCTCGGCAACGGGCTGCTGTCGCGCGCGCTCGAGCACATCCGCGCGCAATGGCCGGATACGCCGGTGAGCCTGCACGCGCAGGCTCACTTGCAGCGTTTCTACGGGGCGTTCGGCTTCACGCCGAGTTCGGACGTGCATGACGAGGACGGCATCCCGCACGTGTGGATGAGCAGCGCGCGCGCATGACGCGCAGCGGTCAGTGCGCGGCGCGGGGCACCGGCGGCTTGTCCGCGTGCCGCGCCGCGCGTTCGCCGATCAGGCGGCCGCGCGCGGAGAGCCGCAGCCAGTGCCGCAGCGCGATCAGCGCGCCGATCACGCTCATCATCGAGCCGGGAATCCACAGCAGCAGCCCGCCGATCTGCTGATCGCGCAGCGGGCTCAGCCACGTGAAGGCACGGCCGCAGATCGAGTAGATCGGATACAACTCGTGCGGCGTGAAGAAGATCAGCGCGCCGAGCGCGATCTGCGGCGGGATCGCCGCGACGACGATCAGGATCCGGCGCCCCGGCGACAGCCGCGCGGGCGGCGCGGGTCGCGGATCGACGACGAGCCACCAGAACAGCAGCCCGTCGATCACCATGCTCCAGTTCATCACGCGATAGAGCCGCCAGTCGAGCATCGCGATGAAGTGGATCGGCGAGAGCAGCCAGAAATAGATCAGCCCGACGAACAGCACGACCGCGACGACCGGATGGAACACCACGTCGAGCGTGGCCCGGACGGGCGCCCACGCGAGCGCGGGGCGCACGAAGCGCTGTCGCCAGCGGAACGGGATGCCCGCGCGGATCGCCGCGCCCGGATACGACAGCGCGATGAAGAACGGCCCGAGGTGGTGCAGCACGAGATGCTGCGCGCGATGCATGAAGAACTCGTGCTCGAAGAAATAGTCGAGCCGCGTATGCAGCGCGATGTAGAGCGCCGTCAGCCCGAACCAGAACGAGAACTGCCGCAGCGGCGACACCTTCGCCTTCTTCACGCCGCGCGCGAACAGCACGGCCGCCGTCAGCACCGCGATGACGACCGTCGGCGACGGCTCCCACGGGTCGAGCCAGTACAGGAGGTTCATTGCGCGCGGATCACTTCGCCTGGGCCGGCGACTTCACGGCAAACGGTGCGTTGACCGTTTCGCCGTCGGAGAATTTCAGGCGCAGGTGCACGGTGTCGCCCGGCTTGATCGCGTGCTTCGGTTCCTCGAGCATGAAGTGATAGCCGCCCGGTGCTATGTCGACCTTGCCGCGCGCGGGGATCGTCAGCTTGTCGACCATTTCCATCTTCTGCGTCGAGCCGTTCGACACGGTCTGGTGCAGCATGGCCATCCCGTAGTCGGGGCTGTCGACGTCGACGAGATCGACCGGCTTGTCGCTCGTGTTCACGAGCGTCACGTAGCCGCCCGCGGGCAGCTTGTTCGGCAGCCAGCGCACCCACGCGCCCTGCGCGGTGATCGCGCCGGCGGCATGGGCGGGGGCGCCGGCGCACAGCGCGGCGAGGAGGGCGAACGTCTTGAGGGTCGTCTTCGTGTTCATGGCGGAATTCAGGTCGTGGAGGCGGTGTCGATGATCCGGCGCACATCGGCGGCGATGGCGTCGGGCGAATCGCGATCGGTCGCGAGCAGGCGCGCGCGGCCGGTTGCGTCGAAGATGTAGACGGCCGAGCTGTGCGTGACTTCGTAGCCGCCGGACGGATCGCGTTTTTCCATCTGGTACGCGACGCGATAGCGTTTCGCGAGCGATTCGATCTGGCCGTCGGTGCCGGTCAGGCCGCGCGCGTGCGCGGCGTCGAACGCGGCGACGTACGACTGCATCATCTGCGGCGTGTCGCGCGCGGGATCGACCGATACGAACAGGATGCGCACGTCGTTGGCCCGCGGGCCGAGCTTGCCGAGCACTTCCATCAGCCGCGCCATCGTTTCGGGGCAGACATCGGGGCAGTGCGTGTAACCGAAGTAGACGAGCGCGACGCGGCCGTGGAACGCATCGGCGTCAACGGGACGGCCGTCGCCGCCCGTCAGCGTGAACGACAGGTCGGGCAGGTGGCCGGTGACGTTGGTCAGGTTCCAGCGCGGCTCGTCGTGCGTGCACGCGGCGAGCGTCACGGCGGCGGCGAGGGCCGCGGCCGTGCGGATGAGGCGGGGGAGGCGCCACGGCGGCGCGGGACGGGCAGACGACATCCTGGGGCTCGATCGGTCGGAAAAGTGGCCGGCCGGCGGTGATGCCAGGCGTCGCGCGGCAGGCGGTTGCGACTGTAGCGCAATTCGCGCGCCCGCGTCCTTTCGAAACCCGTACGGGGCGAGCGAGCGGGGCAATATGTCGCAGTTGACGCAAGCGGCGGCGCGCGGCAGGCGACGTACCGGTTTCGCCCATCTCGGTGCGCAGGCGCGGTAAGATGCGCACAATTCCATTCGCGCAGCGGCGGCCCGTGGTTGCCGGCCGACCCTCAGACTATCGAATCGATGCAATCCGTTCCGGCTTCCCTGTCCCTGACCGATACCGCGTTCTTCTTCGACTTCGACGGCACGCTCGTCGAACTCGCGCCCACCCCCGACAGCATCCATGTTCCGCCGTCGCTGCTGACGCTGCTGGACGCGTTGCGCCGCCGCTCGCACGGGGCGGTCGCGATCGTGTCGGGGCGCGGCATCGACAACCTCGACACGTTCCTGCAGATGCCCGGCCTGCCGATCGCGGGCCTGCACGGGGCGGAGCGCCGCGATGCGAACGGCGACACGCAGCGCATCGGCTTCAACGACGAACGCCTGTTGCGCATCGAGCGCGAGCTTGCGGGTGTCGTCGACCGTCATCCGGGCATGCTGCTCGAAATCAAGGGCGCGGCCGTCGCGCTGCACTTTCGCAATGCGCCCGAGCGCGAGGCGGTCGCGCGCGAAGCGGCCGAGCGTCTCGTGGCCGACTATGCCGATGCATACGTGCTGCAGCCCGGCAAGATGGTGTTCGAGATCAAGCCGAAGGGCGTCGACAAGGGGCGTGCGCTGGCGGCGTTCCTCGATGAACCGCCGTTCGCGGGGCGCATGCCGCTGTTCGCGGGCGACGACCTGACCGACGAGAAGGGCTTCGCGGTGGTCAACGCGCGCGGCGGCCTGTCGATCAAGGTCGGCGCGGGCGAGACCTCGGCCCGCGCGCGGCTCGATTCGGTCGACGCGCTGCATGAGCAGATCGCGCGCTGGCTCGGCACGGGGCAGCCGCACGCATGAGCCGGCTCATCATCGTTTCAAACCGCGTCGCACCGATTTCGGAAGGCGAACCGGCGGCGGGCGGCCTGGCGATCGGCGTCTATGACGCGCTGAAGGAGACGGGCGGCATGTGGTTCGGCTGGAGCGGCGAGGTCGTCGCATCCGGCGCGCCGCAGCCGCAGATCCGCATCGAGGAGCGCGGGCCCGTGACGTTCGCGACCGTCGGGCTGTCGCGCCGCGATTACGACCAGTACTACCGGGGTTTCTCGAACGCCACGTTGTGGCCCGCGTTTCATTACCGCGCGGACCTGATCCAGTACGACCGCCACGAATTCGACGGCTATCGTCGCGTCAACGTGTGGCTCGCGCAGCAGCTCGTGCCGCTGCTGCAGGACGACGACGTGATCTGGGTGCACGACTATCACCTGATTCCGTTCGCGCGCGCGCTGCGCGAGGCCGGCGTGAAGAACCGGATCGGCTTCTTCCTGCATATCCCGTTTCCGGCCGCGCAGGTGCTCGTCAACGTGCCGCCGCATCGCGAACTCGTCGAGTCGCTGTGCGCGTTCGACCTGCTCGGCTTCCAGACCGAACCTGACTTGCGCGCGTTCTGCGACTACGTCGAGTTCGAGGCGGGGGGCGACGTCGAGCGCGACGGGCACAACACCGTGCGCGTGCGCGCGTTCGGCCAGACGCTGCGTGCGGCTGCCTATCCGATCGGCGTCTATCCGGACGAGATCGCGTCGCTCGCGCAGGCGGGCGAACACGGCAAGGCCGTGCGCACGCTCGCGACGTCGCTGCGCGGGCGGCAGCTGATCATGAGCGTCGACCGGCTCGATTATTCGAAGGGGCTCGTCGAGCGCTTCCGGGCATTCGAGAAGCTGCTCGAGCACCAGGCGTCGATCCGCAACCGCGTGTCGTTCCTGCAGATCGCGCCGTCGACGCGTGCGGACCTGCGCGCGTACCAGGATATCCGGCTGCAGCTCGAAGCGGAGTCGGGGCGCATCAACGGGCGCTACGCGGAGCTCGACTGGGCACCGATCCTCTACATTCACCGCCAGTACGACCGGCAGGTGCTGGCCGCGCTGTACCGGCTCGCGCGCGTGGGCTTCGTGACGCCGCTGCGCGACGGGATGAATCTGGTCGCGAAGGAATACGTGTCCGCACAGAATCCGGACGATCCGGGCGTGCTCGTGCTGTCGCGTTTCGCGGGCGCCGCGCGCGAGCTGACGGGCGCGCTGATCGTCAATCCGATCGACATCGACGGGATGGCCGATGCGCTGTCGCAGGCGCTGACGATGCCGCTCGCCGAGCGGCGCGCACGCTATACGGACATGATCGCGCAGCTGCGCGAGAACAACGTGTCGGTGTGGCGCGACAACTTCCTGCGTGACCTGCAGCACGCCTGACCGGCCGTTTCCGCGCCAATGAAAAAAGCCGCGGTGCGTGATGCACCGCGGCTTTTTTGTCGGCTGGCGGGGGCGCGTCAGGCCACGCGCTCGCCGGTCGGCGTGTTGCCGTCGTGCGCCGGGTGATGGCGGCCGTGCTGTTTCGCGAGCAGATCGCGGTACAGGCCGGGGCGATTGCGCAGCACCTCGGGCGGGCCGTCGTCGATCACCTTGCCGTTGTTCATCACGATGATCCGGTCGAAGTTGCGCAGCGTCGACAGGCGGTGCGCGATCGCGATCACCGTGCGGCCGACCATCAGGCGGTCGAGCGCGCTCTGGATCGCTTCCTCGGACGCGCTGTCGAGTGCCGACGTCGCTTCGTCGAGCAGCAGGATCGGCGCGTTCTTCAGGATCGCGCGCGCGATCGCGATGCGTTGCCGCTGGCCGCCCGACAGCTTGACGCCGCGGTCGCCGACGATCGTGTCATAGCCTTCCGGCATCGCCTCGATGAACTCCGCGCAACGCGCGTCGCGCGCGGCGGCGAGCACTTCGTCGCGGGTCGCGTCGGGGCGGCCGTACGCGATGTTGTCGTAGATCGTCCGGTGCAGCAGCGAGATGTCCTGCGGCACGAGCGCGATCGCATGGCGCAGGCTGTCCTGCGTGATCGCCTTCACGTCCTGGCCGTCGACCTTCACGACGCCGTCCTGCGTGTCGTAGAAGCGCTGCAGCAGCGCGAGCACGGTCGACTTGCCGGCGCCCGACTTGCCGATCAGGCCGACGCGCTGGCCCGGTTCGATATGGAGATCGAAGTGGTCGAGGATCGCGCGGCGGTGCGGATACGCGAACGTCACGCGCTCGAAGTCGACGCGGCCGCCCGTGGCCGCCAGCGGCTGCGCGTCGGAGCGGTCGGGCATCCCGTGCGGTTCGAGCAGCGTCTTCACGGCCTCGGACAAGCGCGCGACGTGCTGCGTGACGTCGACGAGCGCGACCGCGAGGTCGCGCGTGCCGTGCAGGATCGTGAAGCCGAGCGAACTGACGAGCACGATGTCGCCCGACGTCGCGCGGCCCTGGTCCCACAGCCACAGCGCCCAGCCGAGCAGGCCGGCGGACAGCATCGCGGTGATCACCGCGTGCAGCAGGCGCAGCTTTTCGAGATAGAGCAGGCTTTGCTGGCGCGCGTCCATCTCGGCCTTGACCGTCGCGCCGAAGCGCTTCTGCTCGCGCAGCGTCATCCCGAACGCGCGCACGAGGCCCATGTTGCCGATCACGTCGACGAGTTCGCCGTCGACCGCCGCGGCCTTCGCCGCGAACGCATGGTGACGGGCCGAGCCGCGGCCGGCGAGCTTGAACAGGATGATGGACAGCACGGCCGAACAGCCGAGCAGGCCGGCGGCCATCAGCGGATTGACGACGATGATCATCAGGATCGCGCCCATTACCGCGATGCACGGCGGCAGCACGTTCCACGCCATCGTGTTCTCGGACGTATACACCGCGTTCGACGTGGCCGTGATGCGGCTCGCGAGCGTGCCCGGCTGCTTCTCCGAGTAATACGTCGGCGAATGGCCGATCAGGTACTGAAACAGGTCGCGCCGCAGGTCGCCGGTCACGGCGACGAACGTGTGCGCGGCGACCCAGCCGCCGACGCGCCACAGCAGGTTGTCGGCCGCGATCAGCCCGACGAGCAGCGCGAACGCGCTCCACAGCGGACCCGGGTGATGGCGCCCGGTCGCGAGCACGTCGATCAGGTGCTTGATCGCATATTGCGAACCGAGCGCGCAGCCGACGGCGGCCAGCACGCTGAAGAGCACGATGAGGTGCGCGACGGGGTGGA
The DNA here is from genome assembly GCF_017104685.1 of Burkholderia sp. Tr-20355. Classification (NCBI taxonomy): domain Bacteria; kingdom Pseudomonadati; phylum Pseudomonadota; class Betaproteobacteria; order Burkholderiales; family Burkholderiaceae; genus Burkholderia; species Burkholderia sp. Tr-20355. Next base: position 16,034 of record NZ_JAAGPK010000027.1, read on the forward strand.
GGCGGATGTAGCGGAACAGGAACGCGATCGGCCGGTGCGCGTAGCTCGACAGCTTCGCGTTGTGGGCGTTGCGCTGGGCAGGGGTGAGATATTCCAAAATATGCGTGCGGTGATTCGGTGATTGAGCGTGGCGGCTGGATCGCATGCCGGCGTTCGCCCGGACTGAATAATCCGGCATTGTAAACAAGGCCGTGCGTCGCGCTGCGCGAATCTTGCCTTGGCCAGGGGCTCGCGGTCGATTTTGAGATAAAATCCGGCATCCCGTCCTGCCTCGTGTGCCGGAATCACGCTGCCGGCAGCCACGGGTGACGAGGATCGCCAAAGGGCCTTCCACTCTAGAACGGACACCCGAGTCCGCGGGTTGCAAAGTGTTGCGCCTTTGTAACAAAGTAAAGTGTTTGAAATGTTGTGCGCCGTATCGGGATTAACCCTAGATAATCGGCTCCGGGTTCGATTCCAGGTTTTTTTACGAACCCCTGTCAACGGGTCTTCGTTTCAAACGTTCTATGCCTGTCGCGTCGCCGACGCTCCTTGAGCAGCGCGGGTTCGACGTCCCCGGCAGGCTGATTCGTCCGATGGTTCGGATGAAAAGCATCCAGCCCGGACCGCCGGCAGGTTGCCGACCCATACCTGGTTTTTAGCCGATTTTTTAGGAGTTACGCATGCGAATCGCCCAAATCGCTCCGTTGCATGAAGCGGTACCCCCGAAACTGTACGGTGGTACCGAGCGAGTGGTGTCCTACCTCACCGAAGCACTCGTCGAGATGGGGCATGACGTCACGCTCTTCGCGAGCGGCGATTCGCAAACCTCCGCGAAGCTCGAAGCGTGCTGGCCGCAGGCGCTGCGCCTCGACCCGACGATCCGCGACGTGATGGCCCCGCACATGCTGCTCCTCGAGCAGGTGCGCCGCCGTGCGGAAGAGTTCGACGTCCTGCACTGCCACATCGACTACTACCCGTTCTCGCTGTTCTCGCGCCAGCCGGTCCCGCATCTGACGACGATGCACGGCCGTCTCGACCTGCCGGAACTGCAGCCGATCTTCAATGCATTCAGCGACGTGCCGGTCGTGTCGATCTCCGACAACCAGCGCATCCCGCTGCCGCAGGCGAACTGGCTGTCGACCGTCTACCACGGCCTGCCGGAAAACCTGCTGACGCCGATCCCGAACGTGAAGCCGAGCTACCTCGCGTTCCTGGGCCGCATCTCGCCGGAGAAGCGCGTCGACACGGCAATCCGCATCGCCGAGCAGGCCGGCCTGCCGATCAAGATCGCCGCGAAGCTCGACAAGGCCGATCGCGCGTACTACGAAGAGAAGATCAAGCCGCTGTTCGCGCTGCCGCACGTCGAGTACATCGGCGAAATCAGCGAAGCCGAGAAGACCGAATTCCTCGGCAATGCACATGCGCTGCTGTTCCCGATCGACTGGCCGGAGCCTTTCGGCCTGGTGATGATCGAGGCGATGGCGTGCGGTACGCCGGTGATCGCGTTCAAGCGCGGCTCGGTGCCGGAAGTGATCGACAACGGCGTGTCGGGCTTCGTCGTCGAAGACGAACTGTCGGCCGTCGCGGCGCTCAAGCGCCTCGATACGCTGCCGCGCGAGAAGGTTCGCGCCGCGTTCGAAGCACGTTTCTCGTCGAAGGTGATGGCGCAGAATTACGTGAAGGGCTACGAGGAACTGCTGCGCCAGAAGCGCCGCACGGTGCTCCGCGAAGTCAACGCAAGCTGATCGCGGGCCGCCGCCGCGCTGCGGCGCGCGGCCGTCATCGACGCCCCGTCCGGGTTTCCGGCGGGGCGTTGTCACATCCGCGGCGCGGATGTGTTGTATTCTCGCCGCGCCCGGCGCCGCGAACGCCCCCCGAAGCGGCCCGGCACGCCATCCGGCCGTCTGTCCAGACGGTAATGTCCCTATAATGGCCGTGCCGTGAAATCCGGCCCTGTACGAATATCAAGAGGAGAGCAGTCTTGGCGAGAACGAAAACCACGCGCGCAGCGCCGGCCCCCGGCGCCGGTGTGATCTTCGCGTTGCGCGCGATCGGTCTCGTGCTGCTCGCGCGCTGGCTGTTCTCGATGTCCCAGATGGGCTATCGCTCGTCGCTGTCCGCGATGGTGTCGTCGCCGTGGGCGTTCGTCTACCTCGTGCTGATCTTCCTGCTGCTCGCGCTGCCGGGCGCCGTCGCGCGCGCCGAGCGGCCGTTCCATCCGCTGCCGCAGTGGCTGCGTCAGGCGCTGCGCGTCTTCGCGCTGATCGGTTTCCTGTTTGCCGTCTGGTCGATCGGCGCGTTCACGTGGGCGGCCGGCTGGCGCCGCGCGCTGCATGCGGTGACGGCGACCAACGGCTGGCTCGTCGCCGCGCCGGCGCTTTACGCGGCCATCGTCTGGATCTGCCGCCCGCGGCCGCTGTGGCGCACCAACGTGGCCGCCCGCCGCTTCGCGGTCGGCCGGTATGCGATTTCACTCGACGTGCTGACGCGTACCGCGATCGTCTGGATGGAAAGCCGCAAGGTCGGCCAGTACGACGCGCGCGAGCTGTCGGTGCGCTGGCCGGGCCGCAAGGCTGCCGTGCCGGGCGAGCAGGGCGCGGCGGACGGGCAGCCGGCAGTCGTGCCGCCGCGTCGCGGCAGCCTGTTCAATCGGCCCAAGGTCGAACTGCTGTGGGATTCGCCGGCGGCCGTCGGCCACAACCGGCAGATCGTGATGCGCGCGCCGCTCGCGACCGAAGGCGACCGCGTCGCGGTGCTCGCGCTCGACGCGGCGCTCAAGCAGATCGTCTGACAGGGCGGGGACGGCACGGGCAACCGGGCGATCCGGGCGCCCGGTTCGTTCCGCGTTCAGCGCACGAGGCAGGGGCGCTTGTTGTTGAACGTCCACCCCGGAATCAGGTACTGCATGGCCGCCGCATCGTCGCGGGCGCCGAGGCCGTGCTGCTTGTACAGCTCGTGCGCGAGCGCGACCGCATCCATGTCGATGTCGATGCCCAGGCCCGGCCGCTTCGGCACCTCCACCAGCCCGTTCTCGATTTTCAGCGGCTCGCGCGTCAGCCGCTCGCCGTCCTGCCAGATCCAGTGCGTGTCGATCGCGGTGACCTGGCCCGGTGCGGCGGCCGCGACGTGCGTGAACATCGCGAGCGACACGTCGAAGTGGTTGTTCGAATGCGAGCCCCACGTGAGACCCCAGTCGCGGCACATCTGCGCGACGCGCACCGAACCCTGCATCGTCCAGAAGTGCGGGTCGGCGAGCGGGATGTCAACGGCCTGCAACTGCACCGCGTGGCCCATCTGCCGCCAGTCGGTCGCGATCATGTTGGTCGCCGTCGGCAGCCCCGTCGCGCGGCGGAATTCGGCCATCACCTCGCGGCCCGAGTAACCGTTCTCCGCGCCGCACGGATCTTCCGCATACGCAAGCACGTGATGCTGATCGCGGCACAGCCGCACGGCTTCGTCGAGCGACCAGGCGCCGTTCGGGTCGAGCGTCACGCGCGCGTCGGGGAAGCGTTCGGCGAGCGCCGTCACGGCCTCGATCTCGCTCGCGCCTTCGAACACGCCGCCCTTCAGCTTGAAGTCGTTGAAGCCGTAGCGCGCATGCGCGGCCTCCGCGAGCCGCACGACGGCCTCGGGCGTCAGCGCGGCTTCGTCGCGCACGCGCGTCCAGTCGTCGGTCGCGCCGCTGCCGTCGCGATAGGCGAGCGCGGTTTTCGTGCGGTCGCCGATGTAGAACAGGTAGCCGAGCATTTCGACACGGTCGCGCTGCTGGCCTTCGCCGAGCAGCGCGGCGACCGGCACGCCGAGATGCTGGCCGAGCAGGTCGAGCAGCGCGGCCTCGAGCGCGGTGACCGCGTGGATCGTCGTGCGCAGGTCGAAGGTCTGCAGCCCGCGGCCGCTTGCATCGCGATCGGCGAAGGTGCGCCGCACGTCGTTGAGCACCGCGTGGTAGTTGCCGACCGGCTGGCCGACGACGAGCGCGCGCGCATCGTCGAGCGTGCGGCGGATGCTTTCGCCGCCCGGCACCTCGCCGACGCCGGTTCGGCCCGCGCTGTCCTTCAGGATCACGAGGTTGCGGGTGAAGAACGGACCATGCGCGCCGCTCAGGTTGAGCAGCATGCTGTCGTGGCCGGCGACCGGAATCGCTTGCAGGTCGACGATGCGCGGCGTGTCGTGGGAAGGCGAGGCAGTGACGGCGTTCATGGGCGGCGATGGCAGAAGAGTAGGCAATGCCGTGCGGCAAAAGCTTTGCCGCGCGCGGCGGGAGGTGCGATCATTCGACAACCGACGTGCGCGGCGCGCAAGGCCCGCATGTCGACAGCAACCCGGAACGGGGGTGGGAGCGACAACGAGACCAGCGGAGCGCGGAACGCGAATGCTGGCCGATCGTCAGGCACGAGACCAGGCGGCGCTGAAGTGCCGGCCCTGAGTCGAAAGGAGATCCGTGCACCGATCATCAGTCGTCGGATGACTTGTGACGCAGTATAATGAATCATCGGCTTTCGCTCAAACCCCGCGTAAACCCTCGGCTCACATTACGATCATTCAAAAAGGAACCGGCCTCATGTCCGTGCCCACGCTTCCCGCAGCGCCGCGCCGTCGCGCACGCAGCCTCGCACAAGATGTCGTCGACGCGCTGACCGCGCAGATCGAAAACGGCACGCTGCGTCCCGGCGACAAGCTGCCGACCGAAACCGAAGTCATGGCGGCGCAGGGCGTGAGCCGCACGGTCGTGCGCGAGGCGATCTCGCGGATGCAGGCGAGCGGCCTGATCGAGACGCGCCACGGCATCGGCAGCTTCGTGCTGGAGCCGTCGCGCCGCCAGACGCTCGGCATCGATCCCGCGACGATCACGACGCTGCGCGACGTGCTCGCGGTGCTGGAACTGCGCATCAGCCTCGAGAGCGAGTGCGCGAGCCTGGCCGCGCAACGCGCGAACGATGCCGACCTCGCCGCGCTGCGGCGCGCGCTCGACGCAATCGCGACGGGCGCGGGCGGCGGCCGCGATACCGCGCAGCTCGACTTCCAGTTTCACCTGCAGATCGCGCAATCGACCGGCAACCGCTATTTCGTCGACATCATGACGCAGCTCGGCACCTCGATCATCCCGCGCACACGCGTGAATTCGGCGCGCTTCGCCGGCGACGACCTCGAGCGCTACGTCGGCCGGCTGAACCACGAGCACGAGGATATCTACGAGGCGATCGCGCGCCACGACCCCGAAGCCGCGCGCGCCGCGATGCGCACGCACCTCACGAACAGCCGCGAGCGGCTGCGCCGCGCGCACGAGGCGGCCGAGGCCGAAGCCGGCTGACCGTCGCGTCACGGGGCCCGCGTTGGCGTGGGCCCGGTCGAATCGCTTCAACATCAGTCGTCATACAAGATCGATGCGACGGCATCGATCCGCCCGGCCTGGCGGCGGGTTCGCCGCCAGGCCGCCTGCATGACCGATCAGCCTCCCTTCGTCACGATCGTCTTCCACGCGCCGCTCTTCACCTGGTAGAGCGTCGACATCCCGCTCTTCAGCGAACCGTCGTTCGCGAACGAGATGCGGCCGGTGACGCCTTCGAAGTCGATCTTCTTCAGCGCCGGGCGATAGACCTTCGGGTCGGTCGAGCCGGCCGCCTGCATCGCCTTGATCGCGGCCCACGCCGCGTCATAGCCGAACTGCGCATACGACAGCACGTCGACGCCGAAGCGCTTCTTGAAGCGCTGTTCGAAATCCTTCCCCTGCGGCAGCTCGTCGAGCGGCTGGCCGTATTCCCACGCCATCGCCCCTTCTGCGGCCGGACCGGCGATCTTGATGAACTCGTTGTCCTTCACGCCGCCGCCGCCGACGAACTGCGCGTTCAGCCCGAGCTGGCGCATCTGCTTGATGAAGTTCGCGGCGAGCGAATCGAGGCCGCCGAAGAAGATCAGGTCGGGGTTCTTGCCTTTCAGGCTCGTGATCTGCGCGCGGAAGTCGACGGCCTGGTTGCTGGTGAACTCGCGGCCGATGATGTTCCCGCCGGCGGCCTTCACGGCCTTCTCGAACTCGTCGGCCTCGCCCTGGCCGAACGCGGTGCGGTCGTCGATGATCGCGATGCGCTTCGCCTTCGTCACGTCGACCGCGTACTTGCCCGCGTTGCCGGCGTTCTGGCCGTCGGTCGCGATCACCATGAACATGTTCGCGAGCCCGCGCGACGTGAGTGTCGGGTTGGTCGCGGCCGGGTCGATCACCGGGATGCCGGCCTTGTCGTAGACGACCGATGCCGGAATCGTCGTCCCCGAGTTGAAGTGACCGACCACGACCGACACGTTCTGGTCGACCAGCGCCTGCGCGGCCTGCACGCCGATGCGCGGGTCGGCCTGGTCGTCCTGCACGACGAGATTGAAGTGAGCCGGCTTGCCGGCGATCTGCACCTTCTGCGCGGCGGCATCGTCGAGCGCGAGCTGCACGCCGTTCTGCAGATCCTTGCCGTAGCCGGCGTTCACACCCGTGAGCGGTGCGGCGAAGCCGACCTTCACGTCGGTTGCGTCGGCAGCCTGGGCGGCCTGTTGCGAGAGGAGGGCCAGCGCGGATGCAATCGACACCGACAGCAGGGAATGACGGAATTTCATGTTGTTCCTCTTGTTCGACACCAGCGAGTGGGTACCGCGCGCGTCCGGGCGAGCCGGGCGCGTGCGACGGGCGGGCGGTTCGACCGCTTCTCGGAATCGGGCGGGGAGGTCGGCATCGCGATCTTCGGAACACGCCCCCGTCAGGCTCGGTGAAGAGCCCCGATTGTCTCGATATATAGGTCGCCGATATGCGCGGGTCTTGGCAATTTGCTGCGCATTCGATGCGGATTTGCGCATAGCTTCCGCGCGGGCAGGACCGGCCGGTATCGGGAGTTTCCCGTTGCGGACGGAAGGGGCGAAGAGGAGGGCAGGAGGAGGGGGCGAGACAAGGGCGCGGCACGGCCCGCCGGGGGCCGTGCCGCGCAAGCGATGCCGTCAGTCGGACAGCGCGTCCGATGCGGCCTCGGTGTCGTCGTGCGACGCGTGCGTGCGGATCAGCGGATCGCTGGTGCTCGGGCGGCCCGTTTCGACGTGGCCCGCGAAGCGGCGCAGGAAGCCGAGCAGCCGGCCGTCGCTGACGGTCAGGTCGTACCAGCCGTGGCTGCCGCGCAGATCCCAGTAGTCGTCGACGTGCGCGCCGGGCGCGAGGTCGAACGTGCGCGGGCGGCCATGACCATAGGCGTTCGTGACCTTGAGCCGCACGGCCTTGTGGCCGCGGTTCATCAGGCGCAGCGTGATGTTGCCGTTCGCGACGTCATAGCCGTAGATCACCTCGGGGTTCACGTTCGCGCTGCCCACGCCGGTCGCGAACGGGCCGCGGAAATGGCAGTAGAAGCCGTTCGGGCCGTACACGTCGAGGTCGTACAGGCCGAGCGATGCCGCCGCGCTCCACGTGTCGGCGACGCGTTTGCCGGCTTCGACCGTGTACGCCCACGGGCCGTCCAGGCGGTTGCGCGACTGGACCTGGAACGCGGCGCCCGCGCGGCCGGTGTTCGCGAAGGTCAGCCGGAACTGGCCGTTGACGGATTCGACGCGGCCGTGCACGAACAGCTCGTACGGCAGCGCGCGCGCCGGACGCAGCCCGGCCTCCTGCTTCGGCAGCTTCTGCAGCACCGGCGGCACCGGGATGTAGTCGGGATGACGGTTGCGGTCGGGCGGCGCGTAGCCGCTCGTGTCGGGCAGCGTCGGCCAGCCGGCATCGGACGTCGCGAAGTCGAACGCGGCGGTCAGGTCGCCGCACACCGTACGGCGCCACGGCGACACGTTGGCGGCCGTGACCGGATATTGCGCGCCGAACCGTGCCTCGATGAATTGCAGCAGCGACGTGTGATCGAAGGTCTGCGAGCAGACCCAGCCGCCCTTGGTCCACGGCGACACGACGAGCATCGGCACGCGCGGCCCGAGCCCGTAAGGGCCGGCCATGTGCGACGCGTCGCCGGCGAACACCTCGTTGGTCGTCGCGACCGTCGACAGCCCGTTGTCGCGCGACTGCGGCGCGAACGGCGGCGGCACGTGGTCGAAGAAGCCGTCGTTTTCGTCGTACGTGATGAACAGCGCGGTCTTGCTCCACACGTCGGGATTCGACACGAGCGCCTTCAGCACCTGCTCGATGTACCACGCGCCGTAGTTCGCGGGCCAGTTCGGGTGCTCGGAATACGCTTCCGGCGCGCAGATCCACGACACCTGCGGCAGCGTGCCGTTCTTCACGTCCTGCTGCAGCACGTCGAACAGCGTGCCGCCCGCGCTGATGTTGGTGCCGGTGCGCGCCTTGTCGTACAGCGGCGTGCCGGGCAGCGCGGTGCGGTACTGGTTGAAGTAGAGCAGCGCGTTGTCGCCGTAGTTGCCGATGTACGGGTTCTGCGTCCAGCCCCACGAGCCGTTCGCGTCGAGGCCCGTGCCGACGTCCTGGTAGATCTTCCACGACACGCCGGCCTGTTCGAGCACTTCCGGATAGGTCGTCCAGCCGTAGCCCTTTTCCTCGTTGCCGAGCACCGGGCCGCCGCCCGTGCCGTCGTTGCCGACGTAGCCCGTCCACATGTAGTAGCGGTTCGGGTCGGTCGAGCTCGGGATCGCGCAGTGGTAGGCATCGCAGATCGTGAACGCATCGGCGAGCTGGTAGTGGAACGGGATGTCGTCGCGCTTCAGGTACGCCATCGTCGTGGTGCCCTTGTTCGGCACCCACTGGTCGTAGCGGCCCTTGTTCCATGCGGCGTGCATGTCCTGCCAGCCGTGCGGCAGGTCCTGCAGGAACTGCAGGCCGAGCTTGTCGGCGCCCGGATGGAACGGCAGCAGTTCGGCCGGACCGACCGGCTGGTGGAACACCGACTTGCCGTTCGCGAGACGCAGCGGGCGCGGGTCGCCAAAACCGCGGACACCGCGCATCGTGCCGAAGTAATGGTCGAACGAACGGTTCTCCTGCATCAGGATCACGATGTGTTCGATGTCGCGGATCGTGCCGGTGCGGCGGTTCGCGGGAATCGCGAGCGCATCGCGGATCACGGGCGGAAACAGGTTCAGCGCGGCGGCGCCGGCAGTGCCGGCGGCGACGCGCAGGAAGTCACGACGGTTCGATCGGGTCATGGTCGTTATCGTGCGTTAAAGGGGGAAGCCGATTGGCGGGACCTGCTGGAAGGGCGCGCTCCGGGGCGCAGGATGCGGCTGCGCGGGTTCGTGCCGCCGCGAGCATAGCGAGAAATCGGTGTCATTCATGTGAAGTCCGGAAACGTTTGCAGATGCGGTGAAACGACGGCGAAGCAGCATCGGGACACGGGGCGCCCGCGGTCGTGGCGCGGCAGGGGAAGCGGGCAAGCGGCGCAGGCGGCTCGCCGGTGAAGCGGAGCGGAGGGCGATGCGTCAGGCGTCGGTCACCCACGCGCCGAACCATTCGCTCGGGCGGGCGATCTCGTCCTGCGCGGCGACGAGTTCGAGTTCGTAGCGGCGCGCATCGTAGGTCGCCTTCACGACCGCATGCACGGCCGCGAGCGTGTGCTCGAACGCGGCGCGCACGGAGTCGCCACGCAGCCGGCGCGCGACGAAGATCGCGCTGGTCAGGTCGCCGACGCCGACCGGATGGCGCGGAAACGCGTACAGCGGGCGCTGGCCGATCCACGCTTCGGTTTCGGTGACGGCGAGCATGTTGAAACGGTCGGCCGGACTGTTGCGGTCGTGCAGGTGCTTGACGAGGATGATCCGCGGGCCGCGGCGGATCAGCGCGCGGCACGCGTCGACGGCTTCGGCGACGGTTTCGATGCGCCGCCCGGCGAGCTTCTGCAGTTCGGTGTGATTCGGCGACATGCCGTCCGCGAGCGCCGGCACCTCCTGCACGATGAACTCCTCGACGCCGGGCTCGGGCCGGATGCCGCCCGTCTGGCCCATCGCGGGATCGCAGAAGTACCACGCGTCCGGATTCATCGCCTTCACCGAGCGCACGATCTCGACGGCCGCGCGTGCTTGCGGCGGCGACCCGAGGAAGCCGGACAGCACGGCGTCGCAGCGCTTGAGCGCGCCGATCGCGGCGATGCCGTCGACGAGCTGTTCCATCTTCGCGGCATCGATCGCGCTGCCGGCCCAATGGCCGTACTGCATGTGATTCGACAACTGGACGGTGTTGAGCGGCCAGACGTTGACGCCGAGGCGCTGCATCGGGAACACGGCCGCACTGTTGCCGGCATGTCCGTAGATGACGTGCGACTGAATGCTGAGGACGTTTTTCATGGGAATCGCCTGCACGCGTTTCAGGGTCACGTCACACGATACCCGAGTTCGTCGCACGCGCGGAAGTCGCGTGGCCCCGGAGTGTTGCGCGCCGTCGTCACGCGAGCGCGTAGAATCGCGGGGCGCGCGGCGGCCCGGCTGCCCGCGCGCGTCTCCAATCTCCGTGATCGCCATGCTTTCGATTTGCAAGATGTTGTCTGTTGCGCGCGCCGCCGTGCTCGGCGCGGCCGCCGCCGCCGTGTGCGCCATGCCTGCGGCGGCCGTTGCCGCACCGTCCGCGGGCAACGACGGGCCCGTGTACGGCCCGCGCCTGGAAGGGTTCACGTATCCGGCGCCCGTGCACCTGTATACGTTCGTGTCGCAGCGCGAAACCCTCGAGATGGCGTTTCTCGATGTCCAGCCCGCCCACCCGAACGGTCGCACCGTCGTGCTGCTGCACGGGAAGAACTTCTGCGCGGCCACCTGGGAGGACACGATCGGCGTGTTGAGCCGTGCCGGCTACCGCGTGATCGCGCCGGACCAGATCGGCTTCTGCAAGTCGTCGAAGCCCGAGCGCTATCAGTACACGTTCCAGCAACTCGCGCGCAACACGCATGCGCTGCTCGAATCGGTGGGCGTGAAGTCGGCGACGATCGTCGGTCATTCGACCGGCGGGATGCTCGCGATCCGCTATGCGCTGATGTATCCGAAGGCGACCGACCAGCTCGTGCTCGTGAACCCGATCGGCCTCGAGGACTGGAAGGCGCTCGGCGTGCCGCCGCTGTCGGTCGACTACTGGTATGCGCGCGAGCAGAAGACGACGGCCGACGGCATCCGCCGCTACGAGCAGGGCACGTACTACGCGGGCAAGTGGTCGCCGTCGTACGAGCGCTGGGTGCAGATGCTGGCCGGCATGTATCGCGGCGCCGGCCGCGATGCGGTCGCGTGGAATTCCGCGCTGATCTACGACATGATCCTCACGCAGCCGGTGGTCTATGAACTTGGCGCGATCCGCGTGCCGACGCTGCTGATGATCGGCGACAAGGACACGACCGCGATCGGCAAGGACGTCGCGCCGCCCGACGTGCATGCGAAGCTCGGCCGCTATCCGGAACTCGCGAAGCGCACGCAGGCCGCGATCCCCGGCGCGCAGCTCGTCGAATTCCCGGCGCTCGGACACGCGCCGCAGATCCAGGATCCGGACGCGTTCCACAAGGCGCTGCTCGACGGGCTGGAGGCCGTGCACCCGCAGTGACGCGGGGGCAGGGGCGCCGTCAGCGCGCCTCGTTCGCGAGCTCGTCGCGAATCTGCGCGGTCAGTTCGAACGAGCGCAGCCGCGCGGCGTGATCGTAGATCTGCGCGGTGACGATCAGCTCGTCGGCGCCGGTTTGCGCGATGCGATCGCGCAGCTTGTCGCGCACCGTGTCGCGCGAGCCGACCGCCGCGAACGACAGCGAATGCGCGACGGTCGCGAGCTCGAGCTCGTTTGCCTCGAGCACGTCGACGGGCGGCGGCAGCTTGCCCGGCGTGCCGCGCCGCAGGTTGATGAACTGCTGCTGCAGCGACGTGAACAGGCGCCGTGCCTCGTCGTCGGTCTCCGCCGCGAACACGTTGACGCCGACCATCGCGTGCGGCTTCGGCCACGCGGCCGACGGCCGGTACTGCGCGCGATAGATCTCGAGCGCACGCATCAGGTAGTCCGGCGCGAAGTGCGACGCGAATGCGAACGGCAGCCCGAGCATCGCGGCGAGCTGTGCACTGAACAGACTCGAACCGAGCAGCCACACCGGCACGTCGAGCCCCGCGCCGGGCACCGCGCGCACGCGCTGGCCGGGCACCGGCTCCGCGAAGTAGCGCTGCAGCTCGGCGACGTCGTCCGGAAACGAGTCGGCGCTGCCGATCAGGTCGCGGCGCAGCGCGCGCGACGTGGTCTGGTCGGTGCCGGGCGCGCGGCCGAGGCCGAGGTCGATGCGCCCCGGATACAGCGAGGCGAGCGTGCCGAACTGCTCGGCGATCACGAGCGGCGCGTGATTCGGCAGCATGATGCCGCCCGAGCCGACCCGGATCGTTCGCGTGGCGCCCGCGACGTGGCCGATCACGACCGCGGTGGCCGCGCTCGCGATGCCCGGCATGTTGTGATGCTCGGCCAGCCAGTAGCGCCGGTAGCCCCAGCGCTCCGCATGCTGCGCGAGATCGACGGTGTTGCGGAACGCCTGCGAGGCGTCGGTGCCGGCCGGAATGGGGGCGAGATCGAGTACGGAAAACGGTGTCATCGGGTGGCCTTCGAATGAGGGGCGCGGTGATGCGCTTATGCAACAAATGCCAAGGATTTTGCCAAAGGGTTCCGGAACGTGCTGGCGGCGCGCCGATACCCATGCGCCTTACAGGGGTGCAGGGGCGTCGTTCTTGATCGTTGCAGAAATCAACCTAATCGCCGATTAATTACCAATCTTTACGGCGATTGGAGGTGAATCCGCATCGACGTACAAATTTGCACGAAACGTCTGATTTTCAAGACTGCAATACGCCTGCAAAGTGCTTACGCTAATGTGAACGTGGCTGTATCGATAAGGTTCGTCGTCCGCTCAGCTTTGCCGGAATTGCACTAGTCCGTTTCTCGTCGTGCCGCGCGCGGGGGGCTGCGGACTGCTAAAATCCGGCGCCTGCCCATGTTGTGCCGATGGTAGCCATTCGAGTCTTCCCGCATCCCCTTCCGGGCATTGCGCGGAGAGATGCCACGCGAAACCGGGCATGGCCGCACCCGAACAACGGGGCGCGCCTCCCCCATTACAGACGCTGCTGGAACAAGGAGTCGGGTCGTGCCCGCGTTCGTCGTCGCCGGAATACCGCATCACGCTCAATCGCGCTCAAGCCTTCTCCATGGCGTTCAGGCTGCCGGGAGGCGTTGCGCATGACGCCAACCGCAACACTGCTCGACTGGCTCCTGATCGCCTTCACGCTGGCCGCGGCCGGCTATGCGCTCGTCGCGGCCTTCGCGCCGCGGCCGCGCACGCCGCGCACCGCCGCGCGCGACGGTTTCGAGCCGGTCAGCGTGCTCAAGCCGCTGTGCGGCGCGGAGCCGCACCTGTACGAAAACCTCGCGACGTTCTGCGAGCAGCGCCACCCGCGTCATGAGGTGCTGTTCGGGGTCGCGTCGCCGGCCGATCCGGCGATTGCCGTCGTCGAGCGGCTGCGCGCCGACTATCCCGAGTGCGACATCACGCTGGTGGTCGACGCGCGCGTGCACGGCAAGAACCTGAAGGTCAGCAACCTGATCAATCTCGCCGCGCGCGCGAAATACGACCGCATCGTGATCGCCGACAGCGACATCGCGGTACAGCCCGACTATCTGGAGCGCGTGACGGCGCCGCTCGCCGACGTGTCGGTCGGGGTCGTCACGTGTCTGTATCATGCGCGCAGCGTCGGCGGCTTCTGGACGCGGATCGGCGCACAGTTCGTCGACGCGTGGTTCGCGCCGTCGGTGCGGATCACGCACCTCGGCCGCTCGAGCCGCTTCGGCTTCGGCGCGACGCTCGCGCTGACGCGCGACACACTCGACCGGATCGGCGGCTTGTTCGCGCTGAAGGACGAGCTGGCCGACGATTTCTGGCTGGCGGAATTGCCGAGGCGCCTCGGGCGGCGCACAGTACTGTCGGAGGTCGAGGTCGCGACCGACGTGATCGAGCCGTCGTTCGGGCCGTTGTGGCACCGCGAAACGCGCTGGCTGCGCACGATCCGTTCGCTGAACCCGGCCGGCTTCGCGTTCCTGTTCATTACGTTTACGGTGCCGTGGCTCGCGATCGGCGCGGCGCTCGCGCTGCGCCTCGACGGCACCTTCGCCGGCACGCTGGCGGGCGGCGCAGCCGTGGTCGGCGCATTCGGGCGGCTCGTGCTGCACGCGCGCGGCGAAGAGGGCTGGCGCGCGTTCTGGCGCGACCTGCCGCTTGTCGCGGTGCGCGACACGCTGCTCGCGCTCGAATGGCTCGCGGCCGTGTTCGGCACGCACGTCGTGTGGCGCGGCGCAAGGATGACGGTCGTCGGCGGCGAACGCGCGACGGCGGCGGTGGAAGCAGTGGACGGCCATTAGGACCGTCGATCGAACCCGGCCCGAGGGCCGAGACGCGCTGCACGGCGACGCCGCGCGGCGCGACATGACAGAGAGGCGGGCGCCGGCACGGCGGCCCGCGGTTTTTTGACTGAATCGTTGCAACGAAACGAACTATGCAGGCTACCGGAGCATTCATGAAAACGCTGTTCTTGCAGGCCCCTTCGTATGACGGCTTCGACGGCGGAGCCGGCTCGCGCTATCAGGCGAAGCGCGAAATCCGTTCCTTCTGGTATCCGACCTGGCTCGCGCAGCCGGCCGCGCTCGTGCCGGGCAGCCGTGTCGTCGATGCGCCGGCCGACGGCCTGTCGGTCGAGGAAACGCTGAAGATCGCCAACGACTACGACCTCGTGATCATTCACACGAGCACGCCGTCGTTCCCGACCGACGCGATGTTCGCGCAGGATCTCAAGAAGATGAAGCCGTCGATGCTGGTCGGCATGGTGGGCGCGAAGGTGATGGTCGATCCGCACAACTCGCTCACGGCGAGCGACGCAATCGACTTCGTGTGCCGCGAGGAATTCGACTACACGTGCAAGGAGCTCGCCGAAGGCAAGCCGTTCCCCGAGATCAAGGGCCTGAGCTGGCGCGCGAAGGACGGCTCGATCGAGCACAACGAAGCGCGTCCGATCCTCGAGAACATGGACGAGCTGCCGTTCGTCGCGCCCGTCTACAAGCGCGACCTGAAGATCGACAACTACTTCATCGGCTACCTGAACTATCCGTACGTGTCGATCTACACGGGCCGCGGCTGCAAGTCGCGCTGCACGTTCTGCCTGTGGCCGCAGACGGTCAGCGGCCATCGCTACCGCACGCGCTCGGTCGAGAACGTGCTCGCGGAAGCGAAGTGGATCCGCGACAACATGCCGGAAGTGAAGGAACTGATGTTCGACGACGACACCTTCACCGACGACCTGCCGCGCGCCGAAGCCATCGCCGTCGGCCTGGGCAAGCTCGGCATCACGTGGTCGTGCAACGCGAAGGCCAACGTGCCGTACAAGACGCTGAAGGTCATGAAGGAAAACGGCCTGCGCCTGCTGCTGGTCGGCTTCGAATCCGGCGACGACCAGATCCTCGTGAACATCAAGAAGGGCGTGCGCACCGATTTCGCGCGCCGCTTCAGCGCGGACTGCAAGAAGCTCGGCATCAAGATCCACGGCACCTTCATCCTCGGCCTGCCGGGCGAGACGCAGGAAACCATCAAGAAGACGATCGAGTACGCGAAGGAAATCAATCCGCACACGATCCAGGTCTCGCTCGCCGCGCCGTATCCGGGCACGACGCTCTACAAGCAGGCCGTCGAAAACGGCTGGATGGAAGAGAACAAGACGATCAACCTGGTGAGCAAGGAAGGCGTGCAGCTCGCGGCGATCGGCTACGCGCACCTGTCGCGCGACGAGATCTATCACCACCTCGAGCAGTTCTACCGCGAGTTCTATTTCCGCCCGTCGAAGATCTGGGAGATCGTGCGCGAGATGCTGACGAGCTGGGACATGATGAAGCGCCGCCTGCGCGAAGGCGTCGAGTTCTTCCGCTTCCTGCGCGCGCACGAGGCGTAGTCCGTGGCGACGCAGCGGGCGGCGCGGGCGCTGATCTTCACCGCGGACGATTTCGGGCTGCACCCGCGCGTCAACGCGGCGGTCGAGCGCGCGCATCGCGACGGCGTGCTGAATGCCGCGAGCCTGATGGTCGGTGCGCCCGCGGCGCGGGATGCGATCGAACGCGCGCGGCGGCTGCCGTCGCTCGCGGTCGGCCTCCACCTGGTGCTCGCGGACGGGCCGGCCACGCTGCCCGCGCATGACATTCCCGCGCTCGTCGGGCCCGACGGGCGGTTCGGCGACGCGATGGCGAAGGACGGCTGTCGCTTTTTCTTCCTGCCGCACGTTCGCGCGCAACTGCGCCGCGAGATCCGGGCGCAGTTCGACGCGTTCGCGGCGAGCGGCCTGCCGCTCGATCACGTGAACGCGCACAAGCATTTCCACCTGCATCCGACCGTGCTGTCGATGATCATCGAGATCGGCCGCGACTACGGGTTGCGCGCGGTGCGGTTGCCGTACGAGACGAGCGCGCCCGCGCTGCTCAAGCCGTGGATCGCGCTCGTGCGCGCGCGGCTCGACCGCGCCGGGCTCGCGCACAACGACTACGTGGTCGGGATCGCGCAGACGGGCGCGATGGACGAGGCCGTGCTGCTCGACGCGCTCGCGACGCTGCCGCCGGGCGTCGGCGAGATCTACTGCCATCCGGCCGAGGCCGGCGACGGCCCGATCACGCCGACGATGGCCGGCTACCGTCCGGTCGACGAACTCGACGCGCTGCTGTCGCCGCGCGTGGCGGCCGCGCTGAAGGCGGCGGGCGTCGCGACCGGCGGCTTTGCCGACGTCTTCGGCCAGCCCGCGGCACGTCGCGGCGCGCAGGCGGCGCGCGCACCGGGAGCGCAGCCGTCATGAGCAAGTGGATCAAGTGGCTCGGCTGGCCGATCGGCATCGGCATCCTGCTCGCGCTGGGGCTGCACGAAGGCGTCGGCGACGTGTCGCAGATGCTCGCGCGCGCCGGCTATGCGCTGCTGTGGCTCGTGCCGTTCCATGGGCTGCCGCTGCTGCTCGATGCGTACGCGTGGCACCTGCTGCTCGACCGGCGCAGTTCGCTGCCGTTCCTGTGGTGGATCGCGACCGTGCGCGAGGCCGTGAACCGGCTGCTGCCGGTGGTCGGGATCGGCGGCGAGATCGTCGGCATCCGGCTCGCGCGCTGGCAGGTGCCCGATGCGAGCCGTGTCACCGCATCGGTGATCGTCGAAGTGCTCGTGACGATCGTCGTCCAGTATGCCTTCGCGGCGCTCGGCCTCGTGCTGCTGCTCGCGACGACGGACAACATGGGCGGCGGCACGATCGGTCTCGCGCTGCTGCTGACGCTGCCGTTGCCGGTGCTCGGCGTCGTGCTGATGCGGCGCGGCGGCGTCTTCCACGCGATCGAGCGTTTCGCGGGGCGCCTGCTCGGCGATTCGCACCGGCTGCTGCAGGGCGTCGACGGGCGCCGGCTCGACGCCGACATCGACGCGCTGATGTCGCGCACGGGCCTGCTGTTCAGCGCATTCTTCTGGCAACTGGCCGGCTACGTGCTTGGCGCGCTCGAGATCTACTGGGCGCTCGCGCTGCTCGGCCATCCGGTGTCGATCGGCGGCGCGATCGCGATCGAGGCGATGACGCAGGCCGTGCGGCATGCGGCGTTCATGGTGCCGGGCGGGCTCGGCGTGCAAGAGGCGACCGTCGTGCTGCTCGCGCAGATGTTCGGCGTCGACCGCGAGACGGCGCTGTCGCTCGCGGTGGTCAAGCGCGGCCGCGAGGTGCTGTTCGGCTGCCTGGCGCTCGGCTCGTGGCAGCTTGCCGAGCTCGTGCGTACGCGCCGCCGCATCGGTGCGCCGCCGGCCGCGCCGCGCGCGGCGCAGGCGGGCCGCGTGACCGAAGCCGAGACGGAAACCGAAACGACGCATTGAACAGGAGACGGGCCGCGCGCCCGTCTCGCGCTTTTGGCGTCGCACGGGTATCCTTGCCGCGTGTTTTCTCGACGTGCATTTCTTCCGATGATTTTCCGATTCCGGCTGCTTCCCGTGACGATGCTGGCCGCCGCGCTGGCGCTGACCGGCTGCGACGACAAGCAAGGCGACCTCGACGTGCAACGTATCAGGGACTTCTTCAACGCGATCAAGCCCGCGCCGCTGCTGCTCAAGGGGCTGAAGGTCGGTGAATCGACCGAGGCCGACGTGCGCGGCACGATGGGCAAGCCCGAGATCGTGCGCGAGTTCACCGACGGCTCGAAGCGCTACGAATATCCGCGCGGCCCGATGGGCAACCAGACCTGGTTCGTCGATCTCGATGCGAACGGGCGCTACGCGGGCGCCACGCAGGTGCTGACCGCCGAGAATTTCGCGAAGGTGCGCCCGGGGATGAACGAGGACGAGGTACGGCGCCTGCTCGGCAAGCCCGGCGACATCGCGCAGTATCCGCTGAAGCCCGAGACGGTCTGGAGCTGGCGCTGGCTCGAGGACGGCGTCAACACCGACGCGTTCTTCAACGTCCATTTCGGCCCAGACGGGCTGGTCTATACGACTTCGCGCTCCGACATCCTGAAGGGGCGGTAAGCGCGGCCGTCTGCGGCGCTATATCGAAAAAGCGACCGGAACATTGCAAAAAGTCCGCTTCCCTGCGTGTCATCCGACTGTCAGGAAGCGGCTTTTTTCCTTTTGAAACAGCGAAGTAGACATCGGTCGCAAATGGCGGGGCGGGTTGCTGCGATGCAGCAATCGCGCGCCAGGTGATTTGAGACAATCAATTTCGCTTGCGACTATCCGCGTCAGCCCGGCGCGGGACAGGCGACGCGTCGGCATCCATTCCAACTCTGGAGACGCGCGTGTTCCTTTACGGCTTTGGTCCTGTTCTCTGGGCCGGCACCGTGCAGACCATCGAGCTGTCGGTGCTGTCGCTTGCCACTGCGGTGGCGCTGGGGCTGATCGGCGCGGTGGCGAAGCTGTCGCACAACCGGGTGCTGCGAGCGATCGCGACCGGTTATACGACGCTGATCCGCTCGGTGCCCGATCTTGTGCTGATGCTGCTGTTGTTCTACAGCATCCAGATCTGGCTGAACCAGTTCACCGACCTCGTCGGCTGGAACCAGATCGACATCGACCCGTTCGTGGCCGGCGTGCTGACGCTCGGCTTCATCTACGGCGCGTATTTCACCGAGACCTTCCGCGGTGCGTTCCTGTCGGTGCCGCGCGGCCAGCTCGAGGCCGGCGCGGCTTACGGGATGAGCGGCGCGCGCGTGTTCGCGCGGATCATGTTTCCGCAGATGATGCGCTTCGCGCTGCCGGGCATCGGCAACAACTGGCAGGTGCTCGTGAAGGCGACCGCGCTGGTGTCGATCATCGGCCTCGCGGACGTCGTGAAGGCCGCGCAGGACGCCGGCAAGAGCACGTTCAACATGTTCTTCTTCATCCTCGTCGCGGCGCTGATCTACCTCGCGATCACGACCGTTTCCAACCTCGTGCTGATCCAGCTCGAGAAGCGATATTCCATGGGCGTGCGGCACGCAGAACTATGATCGAGATCCTCCAGGAATTCGGCAAGGCGTTCCTTTTCTGGGACGGCCAGCGCCTCTCCGGCCTCGCGGTGACGTTGTGGCTGCTCGTTGCGTCGATCTCGCTCGGCTTCGTGTGCGCGGTGCCGCTCGCGGTCGCGCGCGTGTCGAAGAAGAAGTGGGTGTCGATGCCCGTGCGGTTCTACACGTACGTGTTTCGCGGCACGCCGCTCTACGTGCAGCTGCTGCTGATGTACACGGGCATGTACAGCCTCGAGTTCGTGCGGTCGCACTCGCTGCTCGATGCGTTCTTCCGCAGCGGCTTCAATTGCGCGATTCTCGCGTTCGCGCTGAATACCTGCGCGTACACGACCGAGATCTTCGCCGGCGCGATCCGTGCGATTCCGCACGGCGAGGTCGAGGCGGCGCGTGCGTACGGGATGTCGCCGTTCACGATGTATCGCCGCGTGATCCTGCCGTCGGCGCTGCGCCGTGCGCTGCCGCTGTACAGCAACGAGGTGATCCTGATGCTGCACGCGACGACCGTGGCGTTCACGGCGACCGTGCCGGACATCCTGAAGGTCGCGCGTGACGCGAATTCCGCGACCTACATGGCGTTCCAGTCGTTCGGAATCGCCGCGCTGATCTATCTTGCGGTATCGTTCGCACTCGTCGCGGCGTTTCGCCGGGCGGAGCGCCACTGGCTCGCGTATCTCGCGGCCGCCCGTCATTGATTCACTTCGAGGAGAGCCAGTTGGCCGAGATCACTCAAACGCACGGTGCCACCAAGCTTGCGGCGCTCGACATCCACAAGCGCTATGGCGACAACGAAGTGCTCAAGGGCGTGTCGCTGAACGCGAAGGCCGGTGACGTCATCAGCATCATCGGCGCGAGCGGCTCGGGCAAGAGCACGTTCCTGCGCTGCATCAACTTCCTCGAGCGGCCGAATGCGGGGCAGATCGTCGTCGACGGCGAGGCCGTCCGCACGAAGGCCGACCGCGCCGGCGCGCTCGAAGTTGCCGATCACAAGCAGCTGCAGCGTATCCGCACGAAGCTCGCGATGGTGTTCCAGCACTTCAACCTGTGGGCGCACATGAACGTGCTCGAGAACGTGATGGAGGCACCCGTGCACGTGCTCGGCATTTCCAAGAAGGAAGCCGAGGATCGTGCGCGCGAGTACCTGGAGAAGGTCGGCCTGCCGCCGCGCGTCGAGAAGCAGTATCCGTCGCACCTGTCCGGCGGCCAGCAGCAGCGCGTCGCGATCGCGCGTGCGCTCGCGATGCATCCGGACGTGATGCTGTTCGACGAGCCGACGTCGGCGCTCGACCCGGAGCTGGTGGGCGAAGTGCTGAAGGTGATGCAGAAGCTGGCCGAGGAAGGCCGCACGATGATCGTCGTCACGCACGAGATGGGTTTCGCGCGCAACGTGTCGAATCATGTGATGTTTCTGCATCAGGGGCGGACCGAGGAAGAGGGCGATCCGAAGGAGGTGCTGGTGCGCCCGCAGAGCGAGCGGCTCAAGCAGTTCCTGTCGGGCAGCCTCAAGTAACGCGACGGGGCAGGTTTCAGCCGTGGTACCGGTGTCTCGTCCCGCAGGCGCCACCCGCACGACGCAGGTGGTGATCGTTGCATTGCCGCCCGTGTCGATGTCGGGCGTGGGTCCGATCGTCGATGCGTTGAATCTGGCGAACGAGATCGACGGGCGGCTGCTGTACCGCTGGCAGGTGTGTTCGTGGGACGGGCGGCCCGTGCCGCTCGCGGGCGGGGCGCAGTGGCATGCCGATGCGGCGTTCAACGATGCGATCGCATGCGACTGGCTGATCGTCGTGACCGAGCGGTTTCAGCAGTTTGCCGATTACCGGCTGTTTCTCGCGAGTCTCGCGCGGGTCGGGCAGCGGACGCCGGTCGTGACCGGCATTCACCACGGCGTGTGGTGGCTCGCGATGGCCGGGCAGCTTTCCGGGTATCGCGTGAGCGTGAACTGGGAGACGTATCAGCAGTTCGCCGAGCAGTTCGAGCGGTCGATCGTCACGCAGCAGATTTTCGAGATCGATCGCGATCGGGCGACCTGTGCCGGCGGGCAGGCGACCGTCGATTTCATGCTGGCCATGATTGGCCGGGAACACGGGCCCGAGTTGGGCGAGCGGATTGCCGATGCGCTCGGCGCCGGGACCTTGCGCAGCGGCGAGGAGCGGCAGCGGATTCCCTTCGTCACCGCGCCCGGTGAGCGGCATCCTCGGTTGAATGACGCGTTGCTGCTGATGGAGGCCAATGTCGAGGATCCGCTGACGACCGACGAGATCGCCGAGCTGGTCGGCGTGTCGCGCCGACAGTTGGAGCGGCTCTTTCGACAGTATCTCGGGGCGATGCCCTCCAAGTATTACCTCAATCTCCGATTGCTCAAGGCCAGGACGCAGTTGCAGCGGACCAGCAAGTCGGTCGTGCAGGTTAGTCTCGCCTGTGGGTTTTCTTCTGCTGCGCACTTTTCTAATGCGTATCGCGAAAGGTTCGGGGTCACGCCTCGGGAGGATCGGCGCGCGTGGCTCGAGAAGCAGACAGGTGGGGGGAGTGAGCCGCGGGCGGGGGCGCTCGTGGAGTGGGGGAAGGATTGATTTTTTTGGTTTTTTTGGGGGCGGTTCGCTCGCGTTTTGACGTGAATTGCCTGTGATCGTAATGGTCTATTAGCGTCGCCCCTGCGCGGGGCGGCGGTTACTTTTCTTTGTCTTGCCAAAGAAAAGTAACCAAAAGAAAGGCGCTGTGAAAACGCAAGACTTCCCGGTGCCATAGCCTGCAAAGTGGCCCTCGCCTAAGTGTCCGCGCCAGCAAGGAACCCGGAGTGGTTCGAGCAATGGTTCTGACTCCACTCATCCCGCAGCGGAGCGGTATACCGCCCGCCAGCTCCATCCTCGCTTCGCTCGGCTGCAAGGTGCTTCTGGTCGTGCGGTGCGCACGTTTGCTTATCCAGGAGCCGTTGCCTGCCAGGCATCTCCGACGATTCACATCGATCGTGCAATTACGCCGCCTGCAAATCGATCATTGCTCGCGGCGTATTGCTGTACCCCATTTTTCCTGGCCGGGGCAGCGAATCAGGTGTTCACCGAAAATGACGCCTTGCCCAGACGAGTGAGGGCGATTGCTGATCGATGGCGACGCTGGAGGGGGTGTACCTGTCGGCCGAGCGAAGCGAGGGCGGAGCTAGCGGGCGGTATACCGCTCTGTTGGGGGATGAGTGGTGTCAGAACCATTGCTCGAACCACTCCGGGTTCGTTGCTGGCGCGGACACTTAGGCGAGGGCCACTTTGCTGACCATGGCACCGGGAAGTCATGCGTTTTCACAGCGCCTTTCTTTTGGTTACTTTTCTTTGGCAAGACAAAGAAAAGTAACCGCCGCCCCGCGCAGGGGCGACGCTAATAGACCGTTACGATCACAGGCAATTCACGTCAAAACGCGAGCGAACCGCCCAAAACCCCCAAAAAAACCACCCCCCACCCCCAGAAGGCAAAATAAAAGCGCACTATCCGCTTCCGATAGAACCCGTCGCAAATCCGCAAGACGCTTGCGTCACCCTTACCTAAACTTGATCCTGTTGAACCCTCTTACGAAACCGAAAGGAACGACCATGACGACCTCGACCGTGACCCGCCAGACATTCGACGAAGTGATGGTGCCGGTATTTTCCCCCGCCCCGTTCGTGCCGGATCGCGCAGAGGGCTCCCGCGTGTGGGACACGGCTGGCCGTGAATACATCGATTTCGCGTGCGGCATCGCGGTCACGTCGCTGGGCCACGGCCACCCGGAACTGCTGAAGGTCCTGGACGAACAAAGCCGCAAGCTCTGGCACATCGGCAACGGCTACACGAACGAGCCGGTGCTGCGCCTCGCGAAGCGTCTCGAATCGCTGACCTTCGCCGACCGCGCGTTCTTCGCGAACTCGGGCGCGGAAGCAAATGAAGCCGCATTGAAGCTCGCACGCCGCGTCGCGTTCGACCGCCACGGCGCCGATAAAGCGGAAATCATCTCGTTCGTGCAGTCGTTCCACGGCCGCACGTTCTTCACGGTCAGCGTCGGCGGCCAGCCGAAGTACTCGGAAGGCTTCGGCCCCGTGCCGGCCGGCATCACGCACCTGCCGTACAACGACATCGAAGCCGCGAAGGCCGCGATCGGCCCGCAAACCTGCGCCGTGATCGTCGAGCCCGTGCAAGGCGAAGGCGGCGTGATCCCGGCCGATCCGGCCTTCCTGAAGGCGCTGCGCGAAGCGTGCGACGCGCACGGCGCGCTGCTGATTTTCGACGAAGTGCAAACGGGCGTCGGCCGCACGGGCCAGTTCTACGCGTACATGGACACGGGCGTCACGCCGGACATCCTGACGACCGCGAAGGCGCTTGGCAACGGCTTCCCGATCGGCGCGATGCTGACGACGAACGAACTGGCCGCGCACTTCAAGGTCGGCGTGCACGGCACGACGTACGGCGGCAACCCGCTCGCCTCGGCGATCGCCGACAAGGTCGTCGAGCTGATCGGCGATCCGGCACTGCTCGAAGGCGTGCGCGAACGCAGCGTGCGCCTGAAGGGCGCGCTCGAACGCATCAACGCACGCTTCGGCATCTTCAAGGACGTGCGCGGCAAGGGCCTGCTGGTCGGCGCCGAACTCACCGCCGCGTTCGACGGCCGCGCGAAGGACTTCGTCACCGCCGCCGCCGAGAACGGCCTGATCATGCTGATCGCCGGCCCGAACGTGCTGCGCTTCGTCCCGTCGCTGGTGATCCCGTTCGACCTGCTCGACGAAGGCGTGAAGCGCTTCGAGAAGGCGGTCGAACAGGTGCTCGCCGCACAGGAAGCCACCGCGCGCTGATCGGCGCCCCCCATCGCAGACAGGAACGACGATGCTATTTGTTCGCCCCGGCAAACTCACGGATCTCGATGCGCTCGCGCACATGGCGCGCACCGCGCAGCCGGTCCTGCACTCGCTGCCGCACGACCGCGCGGCGCTCGAAGCGCGCGTGGCGCTCTCCGAGGATTCGTTTCGCGCGGACGTCGATTTCGCCGGCGAGGAGTTCTACCTCTTCGTGCTCGAGGAATCGTCGACCGGCAAGCTGCTCGGCACGGCGAGCATCGTGGCCGCGGCCGGCTACTCGGAGCCGTTCTACGCGTTCCGCAACGACGCACTGATCCACGCGTCGCGCGAGCTGCACGTGAACCGCAAGATTCACGCGCTCACGATGTCGCACGAGCTGACCGGCAAGAGCCGGCTCGCGGGCTTCTACGTCGATCCGTCGCTGCGCGGCGATGCGGCCGCGCACCTGATCTCGCGCGCGCGGATGATGTACATCGCCGCGAACCGCCGGCGCTTCACGCCGGAAGTATTCACGCTGCTGCTCGGCGTGAGCGACGGCAACGGCGCATCGCCGTTCTGGGAAGCGGTGGGGCGCAAGTTCTTCGGCCGCGATTTCACCGACGTCGACATCGCGTCGGGCGGCCGCAGCCGCACGTTCATCGCGGAAGTGATGCCGGCCTATCCGCTCTACGTGCCGCTGCTGCCGGAAGCCGCGCAGCGCGTGCTCGGCGAGCCGAACGAAACGGCCTTGCTCGCATACGACATCCATCTCGAGGAAGGCTTCGAGCCCGACCGCTTCGTCGACATCTTCGACGCAGGCCCGGTGCTGACCGCGCAGGTCGACCGCACCGCGTGCGTGAAGCACGGCTCGGAGCGCGTCGTGCGCGAGGCCGCGCACCAGCAGGGCGATGTCGCGTACCTGGTGTCGACGGGCAGCGGCGAATCGTTCCGCTGCGTGCTGGCCGACCTGCCGGGCGACACGGCCGAGGCACCGCTGGCCGGCGACGTGCGCGCGGCGCTCGATGTGAAGGATGGCGATGTCGTGCGCTGCGTGCCGCTGCACCGCCGCGACGATGAAGATTTGAAGGGAGACGCAGCATGATCGTCGTTCGGGTCGTACAAACGGGCGACGTCGACGCGCTCGTGTCGCTCGCGAAGGAAACCGGGCCGGGCCTGACCACGTTCAAGCCCGACCGCGACGCGCTCGCCGCGCGTATCGCGCGCGCGCGCCGCACGCTGGACGGGCAGGCCGCGCCGGGCGAGGCCGGCTACTTCTTCGTGATGGAAGAATCGAAGACGGGCGACATCGCGGGCGTGTGCGGGATCGAAACGCAGGTCGGCCTCGAGCAGCCGTTCTACAACTATCGCGTGAGCACCGTCGTGCACGCGAGCCAGGAGCTCGGCGTGTGGACGCGGATGTCCGCGCTGAACATCTCGCACGACCTGACGGGCTACGCGGAAGTGTGCTCGCTGTTCCTGAGCCCGCGCTATCGCACCGGCGGCGTCGGCGGCCTGCTGTCGCGCTCGCGCTTCATGTTCATCGCGCAGTTCCGCGAGCGCTTCCCGGAACGCCTCTGCGCGGAACTGCGCGGCCACTTCGACGAGGACGGCACGTCGCCGTTCTGGCGCGCAGTCGGTTCGCACTTCTACCAGATCGATTTCAACGCAGCCGATTACCTCAGCTCGCACGGCCGCAAGTCGTTCCTCGCGGAACTGATGCCGCGCTACCCGGTGTACGTCGACCTGCTGCCGCAGGACGCGCAGGACGCGGTCGGCCTCACGCACCGCGACACGCTGCCGGCCCGCAAGATGCTCGAAGCGGAAGGGCTGCGTTACCAGAATCACGTCGACATCTTCGACGCGGGCCCCGTGCTCGAATGCCACATCAACGACCTGCGCACGGTGCGCGAGAGCGTCGTCGTGCCGGTCGCGATCGGCGTGCCCGACACGCGCGAAGACGCGCAGGGCGGCCATTCGCCGAGGTCGCTGGTGTCGAATACGTCGCTCGGCGATTTCCGCGTCGGCGTCGCGCCGGGCGTCGTGGCGAACGGCTCGTTCGTGCTGTCGGCCGACGATGCCGCCGCGCTCGACGTGAAGGCCGGCGATCCGGTCCGCGTGCTGCCGCTCAAAGTCAAACAGGGATAAACGAATCATGACGGAACTCTTCATCGACGGCGCCTGGGTCGCAGGCTCGGGCCCCGTGTTCGCTTCGCGCAACCCGGGCACCGACGAGATCGCATGGCAGGGCGAAAGCGCGTCGGCGGCCGACGTCGACCGTGCGGTCGCGAGCGCGCGCCGTGCATTCGCCGGCTGGTCGGCGCTCGACTTCGAATCGCGTTGCGCGATCGTCAAGCGTTTCGCCGCGTTGCTCAACGAACGCAAGGAAGCGATCTCGACCGCGATCGGCCGCGAGACGGGCAAGCCGCTGTGGGAAGCACGCACCGAAGTCGCGTCGATGGCCGCGAAGGTCGGCATCTCGATTCAGGCCTACCAGGAACGCACCGGCGAGAAGCGCCAGGACATGGCCGACGGCGTCGCGGTGCTGCGCCACCGTCCGCACGGCGTCGTCGCGGTGTTCGGTCCGTACAATTTCCCCGGCCACTTGCCGAACGGCCATATCGTGCCCGCGCTGATCGCGGGCAATGCGGTCGTGTTCAAGCCGTCGGAACTCGCGCCGGGCGTCGCGCGCGCGACGGTCGAAGTGTGGAAGGAGGCCGGGCTGCCGGCCGGCGTGCTGAACCTCGTGCAGGGCGAGAAGGACACCGGCATCGCACTCGCGAACCATCGGCAGATCGACGGACTGTTCTTCACGGGCAGCTCCGATACGGGCACGCTGCTGCACAAGCAGTTCGGCGGCCGTCCGGAGATCGTGCTCGCGCTCGAAATGGGCGGCAACAATCCGCTCGTGATCGGCGAAGTCGAGGACATCGACGCGGCCGTGCATCACACGATCCAGTCGGCGTTCCTGTCGGCCGGCCAGCGCTGCACGTGCGCGCGCCGCATCTTCGTGCCGCAGGGCGCGTTCGGCGACCGCTTCCTCGCGCGCTTCGCGGACGTCACGTCGAAGATCACGGCCGACGTGTTCGATGCCGATCCGCAGCCGTTCATGGGCGCGGTGATCTCGGCACGCGCGGCCGCGAAGCTGGTCGATGCCCAGTCGCGCCTGATCGAGCAGGGCGCGAAACCGGTCATCGCGATGACGCAGCGCGATCCGCGCCTCGGCTTCGTGAACGCGGCGATCGTCGACGTGACGGGCGTGGCCAACCTGCCCGACGAGGAACATTTCGGCCCGCTCGCGCAGATCGTCCGCTACGCGACGTTCGACGAAGCGATCGAGCGCGCGAACGACACGGCGTTCGGCCTGTCCGCCGGCCTGCTGGCCGACGACGAGAAGGCATGGGAACACTTCCGCCGCACGATCCGCGCCGGCATCGTCAACTGGAACCGGCCGACCAACGGCGCGTCGTCCGCCGCGCCGTTCGGCGGCACGGGCCGCTCGGGCAACCATCGCCCGAGCGCGTACTACGCAGCCGACTACTGCGCGTATCCGATGGCGTCGGTGGAAAGCACGCAACTGACCTTGCCCGCGAGCCTGTCGCCGGGCCTGCATTTCTGATCGAGGGAGCGACGATGAACGCACAAGAAGCCAATTTCGACGGGCTCGTCGGCCCGACCCACAACTACGCCGGGCTGTCGTTCGGCAACGTGGCGTCCCTCAACAACGAGAAGTCGGCCGCGAACCCGAAGGCCGCCGCGAAGCAGGGGCTGCGCAAGATGAAGCAGCTCGCCGATCTCGGTTTCGCACAGGGCGTGCTGCCGCCGCAGGAGCGGCCGTCGCTGCGCCTGTTGCGCGAGCTCGGCTTCTCGGGCAAGGACGCGGACGTGATCGCGAAGGCCGCGAAGCAGGCGCCGGAACTGCTCGCCGCGGCGAGCTCGGCGTCGGCGATGTGGACCGCGAACGCGGCCACGGTCAGCCCGTCGGCCGACACGAGCGACGGCCGCGTGCACTTCACGCCGGCGAACCTGTGCAGCAAGCTGCATCGCGCGATCGAGCACGAAGCGACGCGCCGCACGCTGTCGACGCTGTTCGCCGATCCCGCGCACTTCGCGGTGCACGAAGCGCTGACCGGCACGCCGGCGCTCGGCGACGAAGGCGCGGCGAACCATACGCGCTTCTGCGCGGAATACGGCAAGCCGGGCATCGAATTCTTCGTGTACGGCCGCGCGGAATACCGCCGCGGGCCGGAACCGAAGCGCTTCCCGGCACGGCAGACCTTCGAGGCGAGCCGCGCGGTCGCGCATCGCCACGGGCTCGCCGAGGAAGCGACGGTCTACGCGCAGCAGGATCCGGACGTGATCGACGCGGGCGTGTTCCACAACGACGTGATCTCGGTCGGCAACCG
This sequence comes from Burkholderia sp. Tr-20355, assembly GCF_017104685.1. Classification (NCBI taxonomy): domain Bacteria; kingdom Pseudomonadati; phylum Pseudomonadota; class Betaproteobacteria; order Burkholderiales; family Burkholderiaceae; genus Burkholderia; species Burkholderia sp. Tr-20355. The sequence goes on from NZ_JAAGPK010000027.1 coordinate 44,659, forward strand.
CGACACGCTGTTCACGCACGAGCGCGCGTTCGTCAACAAGCAGGCGATCTACGACACGCTGACCGCCGCGCTCGACGCACGCGGCGCGCGCCTGAACGTGATCGAGGTGCCGGAAGCGGCCGTGAGCGTGAACGACGCGGTGACGTCGTACCTGTTCAACAGCCAGCTGCTGTCGCGCGCGGACGGCTCGCAGGTGCTCGTCGTGCCGCAGGAATGCCGCGAGAACGCCAACGTCGCGGCCTATCTCGACCACCTCGCGGCCGGCAACGGCCCGATTCACGACGTGCTCGTGTTCGACCTGCGCGAAAGCATGAAGAACGGCGGCGGCCCCGCATGCCTGCGCCTGCGCGTCGTGCTGAACGACGCGGAGCGCGCGGCGGTCACGTCGAACGTGTGGATCAACGACACGCTGTTCGCGTCGCTCGACGCATGGATCGACAAGCACTACCGCGATCGCCTCGCACCGGAAGATCTCGCCGATCCGGCGCTGCTCGACGAATCGCGCACGGCGCTCGACGAACTCACGCAGATCCTGCGCGTCGGTTCGCTGTATGACTTCCAGCGCTGAGGCACGGATGCCGTCCGCCGCGCTGCTCGACGACTTTCTCGCGTTCACGCTGGCCGGCAGCGTGCCGGCCGAGCAGGGCGGTACCTGCGCGGGCGGTGCGGTGCGCTGGCAATGGCCCGGCGACGGGCTGCTCGTGCTCGAACCGGTCGCGGCGAACGAGGCAACACGCGCGAGCGTGCTCGTATCGGCGGGCGTGCACGGCGACGAGACGGCGCCGATCGAGCTGCTGTCGATGCTGGTGCGCGATCTCGCGTCGGGCGCGCTGCCGCTCGCGTGCCGGCTGCTCGTCGTGCTCGGCAACGTGCCGGCGATGCGCGCGGGCGAGCGTTATCTCGACGACGACCTGAACCGCCTGTTCAGCGGCCGTCACACGCAGGTGCCCGCGAGCCGCGAAGCGCCACGCGCCGCGCAGCTCGAAGCGGCCGCGGCCGCGTTCTTCGCGGCCGCGCCGGCGGGCAGCGCGCGCTGGCACATCGACATGCACACGGCGATCCGCGCGTCGGTGTTCGAGCAGTTCGCGCTGCTGCCGCATACGGGCACGCCGCCGACGCGCACGATGGTCGAATGGCTGGGCGACGCGCGCATCGCGGCCGTGCTGCTGCACACCGCGAAGGGCAACACGTATTCGCATTTCACGGCCGAGCATTGCGGCGCGCTCGCCTGCACGCTCGAACTCGGCAAGGTGCGGCCGTTCGGCCAGAACGACCTGACGCGCTTCGCGCCGGCCGACCGCGCGGTGCGCAAGCTGGTGTCGGGCCGGCCGACGGATGCCGACGCGGCGCTGCCGCGCGTCTTCACGGTGATCGACCAGATCACGAAGCAGAGTGACGCGCTCGAGCTGTTCGTCGCGGCCGACGTCGCGAACTTCACCGCGTTCGCGCGCGGCACGGTGCTCGCGCAGGACGGCGACTACCGCTACACGGTGACGCACGACGAGGAGCGGATCGTGTTTCCGAACCCGACCGTGAAGCCGGGGCTGCGTGCGGGCCTGCTCGTCGTCGACACGACGCGCGAGACGATCGCGGCATTGGTCTGACCGATCGGCGGCCGCGCCGACGCGCGGCCCGCCTTGCGTATTTGCGACATCGTCTTGCAAGTTCGATGGCCGGCGCGGCCGGTGTCGTATGCGCACCGCAGCATCGCGCATCGGCAGCCGCTTTGCCATGCCGGGCCGCGCGGATTGGTACAATCGCGGCCTTGCGGCTGTTGCGCCGCATCACGGCGCGGCAGCCGCATTGTCGTAGTCATCCGACCCTGCAATGATGGCTGCGTCCGTAGTTCCGGAACATTCGAGTATCGAGGAGAGCACCTGATGAAGTTGGATTGGCGTAAAGTGGCCGCGCATGCGGTGGTGGCGGCATCGGCGGCGGCGGCAGGCAGCGCGTTTGCCGCGGATCTGAAGGAGATCCGGTTCGGCGTCGAGGCCTCGTACGCACCGTTCGAATACAAGACGCCCGACGGCAAGCTGACCGGCTTCGACATCGACATCGGCAACGCGGTGTGCGCGAAGCTGAAGACGAAGTGCGTGTGGGTCGAGAACGACTTCGACGGCCTGATCCCCGCGCTGCAGGCGCGCAAGTTCGATGCGATCAACTCGGACATGACGATCACCGACCAGCGCAAGCACGCGATCGCGTTCACCGACCCGATCTATACGATTCCGAACCAGCTGATCGCGAAGCAGGGCAGCGGCCTGCTGCCGACCCCGCAGTCGCTGAAGGGCAAGCGCGTCGGCGTGCTGCAGGGCACGATCCAGGAAGCGTACGCGAAGAAGAAGTGGGCGCCGGTCGGCGTTGAAGTCGTGCCGTACCAGACGCAGGACCTGGCCTACGCCGACCTGAAGTCGGGCCGTCTCGACGCGACGTTCCAGGATTCGGAAGCCGGCTCGAAGGGCTTCCTGACGAAGCCGCAAGGCCAGGGCTTCGCGTTCGCGGGCGGCACCGTCAGCGACGCCGAGATCCTCGGCTCGGGCGTCGGCTTCGGCCTGCGCAAGAACGACGCGGCGCTGAAGACCGCACTCGATCAGGCGCTGAAGGACCTGAAGGCCGACGGCACGATCGACAACCTCGCGAAGAAGTACTTCAGCGTGCCCGTGACGCTCAAGTAAGCGCTTCGTTCGAACGCACGATGTAAAAAACCGGCCGCCAATGCGGCCGGTTTGCTTTTGGGAACCGGAAACCGCGCGGGCGGCCGGCCGTCAGCCGTGCTGCGCGGGGAAGAACCGCCCCAGTTCGTGCGCGAGCTCGTTGAGGATGCTCATTTCCTGTTGCGAGATCTTGCGTGCGGGCTGCGCGCCGGCCCAGTCGCCATACAGCAGCGCGACCGTCGCCGCATCGACCCGCACCGGCAGCAGCACGAACGCGCGCGTGTCGTCGAACACGTCGAGATACCACGCGGGCAGGCGCTTGAGCATCTTCGGTTCCTGCGCCTGCTCGATGAAGATGCCGACCGAATTGGTGATCGCGAGATGGAATACGTCCGGCTCGAAGCGCTCGTGAAAGCGCAGCCGGTAGAGCGCCGCGTCGACGCCGGGACCGAAACCCAGGCGCGCGGCGAACGTGCCGTCGTCGTGGCGGACGAACATGACGGTGCGCGTGAACGCGAGGCTCGCGAGCAGGCTTTCCGACGCCAGCGCGAGCACCGGCGTCAGTACGTGCTCGGACGGCAGCGCGCGCAGGTCGGCGAGGCCGGCTTCGAGACAGGCTTCGGGCTCGGCCTGCGCACGCGCAATCGCATCGGCGTTCGCGCGCAACTCGACGATCTCGCGCATCACGGTGTCGCTCGCTTCCTCGTGCGCGAGCCGGTCGGCGATCTCGACGAGCGCGTCGGGTTCCGTATCGAGCGCCGGCGCATAGTGCTGCGCGAGCGCCGCGATGTGCGCGTCGCGCTGCGGACCATCGGGCATCGCGAGCGCACTCGCGACGTCGGCCGAGCAGCGGCTCACCGCCCGCAGCCAGTTCACGCGTTCGATCATGTCCTCGTCGGCCGCGAGTTCGCGGCCGAACGCGTCGACGCGGTTCACGTGGTGGTAGTGGTCGGCGATGCCGTCGCGGATCATGTCGGGCAGCCGCCAGCGTGCCGCCGCCTCGAGCCCGATCTCGTCGAAACCGACGCCGAGCACCTCGACGCAGGCGGCCGCTTCGTCGACGTGCATCTCGGCCGCGCGGCGGCGGATCTTGTCCCATTCGCTGTCGAGATAGCAGACCACGAGCAGCTTGCCGACCTGGCGCATCAGCGTGCAGACGACGGCTTCCTCGCCCGCGCGCAGGTCGGCGCGCTCGGTGAGCTTGCGCGCGACGCAGCCGGACAGCAGCGCGCGGTTCAGCTCGAGCTTCGCGTCGATGCGCCGCGGCGTGCTGTGGTGGAAATGGTCGACGAGCTTCAGCCCGACGACCAGATGGCCGACGGCGTCCATGCCGAGCACCATCAGCGCGCGCGTCACGGTCGTGATGTTGCCGCCGAACGCCATGTACATCGCGGAGTTCGCGAGCCGCAGCACTTTCTGCGTGAGCGCGAAGTCCGACAGCACGACGCGCACGAGTGCGGTGAAGTCGAGGTCGTCGTTCTTCATCGCGGCCATCGTCGCGCGCAGCGATTCCGACAGCAGCGGGAAATCGCCCCGTTCGCTCATCCGGGCCCACAGCTTGTCCAGCAAAGCGGTGCGGGGCAGGTGTTCGGTGATTGACATACGGATCTGTCCGGTTCGCCGCGCGCGTCAGGCGGCGGCGTGCAGGTGCAGCTGCTGCGCCTCGAAGCGCCGCGCGAGCTCCTCGGACGGCAGCGCCTGGCAGACGAGCCAGCCCTGGATGTGATTGCAGCCCATCTCCGTCAGCAGTGCGCGCTGCGCCTCGGTCTCGACGCCTTCGGCGACGAGTTCGAGATCGAGCGTCTGCGCGAGGCCGACCACCGCCGACACGATCGCGCGGTCGTTGCGCGACGTCAGCAGGTTCTCGACGAAACTGCGGTCGATCTTCAGCTTCGCGAGCGGGAAGCGCTGCAGGTACGCGAGGCTCGAATAGCCGGTGCCGAAATCGTCGATCGCGAAGCGGATGCCGAGATCGGTCAGCTCCTCGAGCAGCACTTTCGCATGCGCGGGATCGTGCATCAGCAGGCTTTCGGTGATTTCGAGCACGATGCGGCGCGGGTCGATGCCCGTCAGCGCGATCGCCTCGCGCACGCTCTGCGTGAAGCGCGGGTCGCGGAACTGCTGCGGCGACACGTTGACCGCCACGTACTGCAGCGCAAGCCCCTGGCTGTCCCATGCGACGAGCTGCATGCACGCGGCCTTGAGCACCCAGTTGCCGAGGTAGTTGATCAGGCCGATCGATTCGGCGAGCGGAATGAAGGTCGCCGGCGGCACGAGGCCGTGTACCGGATGGCGCCAGCGGATCAGCGCCTCGACGCCGACCACCGCGCCCGACTGGCTGTGCGTGATCGGCTGGAAGTGGAGCGAGAACTCGCCGTTGCGCACGCCGTCGTACAGGTCGGCCTCGAGCTTCAGCCGTTCGGCGTCGGCCGGATCGTCGACCGGCGCATGGAACGCAAGCGCGTTGCCGCCCGATGCCTTCGCCTGCGCGAGCGCATGGTCGGCGCGGCGCAGCAGCGGGCTGTGATGCTGCGCGCGATGCGGCGCGGCACGTTCGTCGGGGTAGAGCGCGATGCCGATGCTCGCGGACAGGTGCACGGTCTGCCCCTGGTACACGTAGGGCTCGCGCACCGCGGCCTGCAGCCGGCGCGCGAGCGCGTCGGCGGCGTGACTCGCCTGCGAGCGGTCCGAGGCGCCGAGCACGATCGCGAACTTGTCGCTCGCGACGCGCGCGAGCCGCTCGTTCGGCGTGACGAGCGCCTTCAGCCGCTGCGCGGTCTCGCGCAGCAGCGTGTCGCCCGCGTCGTAACCGAGCGCGCGGTTGATCCGCTGGTAGTCGTCGAGGTCGAGCAGCAGCAGCGCCGCGCAGGTGCCGTCCTCGTCGGCGGTCTGCTGCGCACGCATCAGCGCCGGCACGAGCGCGGACAGGTTGTCGAGCCCCGTCATCGGGTCATGGTGCATTTCATACGTCAGCTTCGCCTCGAGCGCGCGCCACGACGACACGTCGAATGCCGCGATCGCGAAACCGTCGACGCCGTGATGGCGGCTCTTGAACGCACGGACCTCGACGTCCAGCGGGTAGGTGAGCGACTTGACGATGCACATCGTCGCCTTCTCGACCTGGCCGGAACGCGCGGCGCGCGCAAGCAGGCCTTCGAGCGCCGAGGTATCCTGTTCGGCGATCAGGTCGCGCAGCGTCAGCGTGTGCAGGTAGTCGCGGTGGTAGCCGATGAAGCGCAGGCTCGCGTCGGACACGTACAGAAAGCGCAGCTCGCGGTCGACATGGGCGAGGAAATCCACCGTGCCGACCGTCTGTTCCAGCCAGTTGCGCACGGAGTCGTCGCGGCGCGGCGCGCCGGCGCGCGCCGGCATCAGCGCGCCGCCCGACCAGGCGAAGCGGCGCAGCGTATGCAAGGCGCTGCGCCAGGAGCCCTTGCGTGACGTCTGTTTCCTGTTGGCTTCCATGTTTCTCGCTGACGTGAAGGGCTGGAACTGGTTGTCCGCAAGGAATAACGGCAGATTGTGCGGAATCTTTAACGGGCCGGCCGCGGATGGCGCAGCCGCCGGCCCGGATCGCATCCCGGATGTTCGACAGGCGAACGCCGGCGTGGCCTGTATCGAGGCTGACTTTATAAGAAATGAGGACGCAGATGAAGCGAAAACTGTTGCTGGGCGCCGTGGCGGCGCTGGTGGCCGGCCATGCGCTGATGGCGCAGGCGGAATTGAAGCCGGGCGCCGCGGCGCCGGATTTCACGACGCAGGCGTCGCTGGGCGGCAAGACTTACACGTACTCGCTCGCCGGCGCGCTGAAGCAGGGGCCGGTCGTGCTGTATTTCTACCCGGCGGCGTTCACGAAGGGCTGCACGATCGAGGCGCATGCGTTTGCCGATGCGGTCGATCGTTACAAGGCTTACGGCGCGACGGTGATCGGCGTATCGGCCGACAATATCGACACGCTGACGAAATTCTCGGTGAGCGAGTGCCGCAGCAAGTTCCCGGTCGCGGCCGATCCGGACGCGAAGATCATCCGGGAATACGATGCGAAGCTGCCGGCGCTCGACCGCGCGAACCGCGTGTCCTACGTGATCTCGCCGGAAGGGAAGGTGCTCTACGAATACACGAGCCTGTCGCCCGACAAGCACGTCGAGAACACGCTCGCCGCCGTGAAGGCGTGGGCCGACGCGCATCCGAAGCCGTAAGCGGCCGCGCCTGGCACGAAAACGGCCCGCCGTGCGGGCCGCGGGCACGACAACACGCGCCGCCGGGCGGCGGCGCGCAGCGGGCCGTCACGCGCGCAAGGCCTGCTCGATCGGCACGCTGCCGCCGACGAAGCCGACGATCTTGCGCGAGATGCCGAGCTTGATCGCCTCGATCGCGGCCCATGCGACGTCCTGGCGCGACACGGGCGGCGCGGGGTCGAGCCAGGCGTCGGTCAGCGCGATCTTGCCGACGCCCGGATCGTCGGTGAGCGGGCCCGGGCGCAGGATCACGTAGTCGACACCCGACGCGATCACGCGGTCGTCGCCCTCGCGCTTCATCTGCGAATAATGGCGCAGCGCGTCCGGCGCCTGTTCGGGCCGGTACGCCGAAAGCGAGCTGATCACGACGAGCTTCTGCGCGTTGAAGGCGAGTGTGTATTCGGCCGCGCGGGCCACCGCGTCGCGGTCGACCTGTTCCTCTTCGGCCGCGCCCTCCGATTCGGCCGAGCCGGCCGCGTAGATCACGTGCGTGATGCCCTGGAACGCGTGCGAGAAATCGTTCGTCAGATCGGCCTCGACGACCCGTGCGCCCGCCAGCGCATAGCCGTGCCGGCGCACGAGCGCCGTGACCTCGAACTCCGGCTGCTTGAGCAGCAGATCCGCGCAGGCCTGGCCCGTCCGGCCGGTCGCACCAATCAGCAGTACCTTCGTCGTCATGAAACCGCTCCTTGCTCGATGCGTCTTCCGTCCAGATAGGGACGGACGACCGATAACTCAAGTGTAATGTCGATTTGCCCCGCCGGCGGGCGCGTATTAAGGGGCGTACCGGCGTCGGGCGTTCATTCGTTCACACGGATGCGGGAATGACGCGCCGACCGGCTATCATGTGCGCGATGGTTTTTTCGCCGTTACGCGTATAACGCGCCGGCCCACCGGTTGGAGTACACATGGCATTACCCCTGGACAACGTCAGCATGGCCGTGTTCTGCGACTTCGAGAACGTCGCGCTCGGCGTGCGCGACGCGAAGTACGAGAAATTCGACATCAAGCCCGTGCTGGAGCGCCTGCTGCTGAAAGGCAGCATCGTCGTGAAGAAGGCCTATTGCGACTGGGATCGCTACAAGGGCTTCAAGGCGTCGATGCACGAGGCGAGCTTCGAGCTGATCGAGATTCCGCACGTGCGCCAGTCGGGCAAGAATTCGGCCGACATCCGGCTCGTCGTCGATGCGCTCGATCTCTGCTACACGAAGTCGCACGTCGATACGTTCGTGATCATCAGCGGCGATTCCGACTTCTCGCCGCTCGTGTCGAAGCTGCGCGAGAACGCGAAGAAGGTGATCGGCGTCGGCGTGAAGAAATCGACGTCGGACCTGCTGGTCGCGAACTGCGACGAATTCATCTTCTACGACGATCTGGTGCGCGAGCAGCAGCGCACGCTCGCGAAGCGCGAACAGCAGCAGCGTGCCGGCAACGGCGGCGCGAGGCGGCCTGACGAGCCGGCCTCGCGCAAGCACGACATGGATGCCCGCAAGGCCGAGGCGATCGCGCTGGCGGTCGAGACGTTCGATGCGCTCGCGTCGGAGCGCGACGACGTCGGCAAGATCTGGGCGTCGGTGCTCAAGAGCGCGATCAAGCGCCGCAAGCCGGATTTCAACGAGTCGTACTACGGGTTCCGCGCGTTCGGCAACCTGCTCGACGAAGCGCAGGCGCGCGGCCTGCTGGAAGTGGGGCGCGACGACAAGTCGGGCGCGTTCGTGTCGCGGGCCCGCCAGCCGGCGGCCATGGAGCATGTCGCGGCGGGCGGGGACGGCAGCGCGCACGGCGGCGCCCACCACCACGGTGCGCGCGCGGCCGAACCGGCGCGGGCCGGGCGCAATGCGCAACGTCGCGGGCAGCGGGCCGAAGCGGTGGCGCACGAAAGCGAGCAGGCCGAAGCGGAAGCGGCGGACGTCGCCGAGTTCGTCGAGGCTGGGTCGGTGACGCCACCGGCTGAAACGGCTGAAGCGGCGGAGGCGGTCGACGCACCGGGCGAGGCGAAGGACGGCCGCAAGCGTGCGCGCAAGAGCGCGGCGAAGAAGACGGGCGCGAAGAAGGGTGCCGCCGCGAAGGGCGCCGGCCATCATGCGGCCGGGAAGACCGACGACGCCCACGGTGAGGCGAAGCACGGCGGCGGCGACCAGCACGCGCACGGCAGGCATGCCGACGACGCGGAGCAGGGCGACGAACGGCATGCCGCCGTGACGCGTGCCGAGCCGGCGGCCGGCGATGTCGGCGGCGACGGGGCTGCCGCCCAGCCGTCGCATGAGGCGGCGCCGCTCGAAGCGCATGCCGACGCGCCGGCCGCTGCCAAGAAAAAGCCGGCCCGCAAGGCGGCACCGCGCGCACGTCGTCCGCGCAAGACGACGGCGGCCGAGTAACGGCAGGCGTCCGGGTGCCGTCCGAAGCGGGACGGCATCCGCGCCGAACGATACCGGCCGGCGCAATGCCGGCGCGGCTGCGCTAGCCGTTCAGCACATACGGACGCGTCATCACTTCGAGGAAGTGGCCGTCCAGGTCGTCGAAGTACACGCCGCGCCCGCCGTTGTGGCGGTAGATGTCGTCGGGTTGCCGCTTCGCGGGATCGGCCCAGTGCGCGAGCCCGCGCGCGCGGATGCGCGCCAGCACGCGATCGAAGCCGGCTTCGTCGAGCAGGAACGCATAGTGCTGCGACCTGATTTCCCCCGCCTGTTCGTAGAAATCGAGCGACACGCCGTTGTCGAGCGCGACGACCAGCATCGCGCCGAACGGCGTCGGCGGCGGCAATTCCAGGAGTTCGGTCAGGAAGCGGCTCGACGCATGCTTGTCGCTGCACCAGACGATCGTGTGATTGAGCTGGACGTTCATGGCGGGTTCCGGCGAAGGGCTCGCGGTAGGCATGGACTCACGATAGCCGATCGCCGCCCGGGTTCAAGGGCAAAAAAACGGCCGCCTGCCTGAATTGCCCCCAGGAGTTGGACACCACTCCAACCCTTGGGGTCGGCTCAGTCGGGCCGCCGCTTCCCGTCATTCGCCGGCCACCGCCGGCCCGCCCGAATTGCCGCGGCGATTGCGGCGTTTCTCTCCCCACACGCGGAACCGGTCCATGTACAGGTAGACGACCGGCGTCGTATAGAGCGTCAGCACCTGCGACACGATCAGGCCGCCGGCGATCGCGATCCCGAGCGGCGCGCGCAGCTCGGCGCCGTCGCCGCTGCCGAACGCGAGCGGTAGTGCGCCGAGGAGCGCGGCCATCGTCGTCATCATGATCGGGCGGAAGCGCAGCAGGCACGCCTCGTGGATCGCGTCGAACGACGACTTCTTGTTGTTGCGCGTCTGGTCGATCGCGAAGTCGACCATCATGATCGCGTTCTTCTTCACGATGCCGATCAGCAGAATCACGCCGATCAGCGCGATGATGCTGAACTCGGTCTTGAACAGCAGCAGCGCGAGCAGCGCGCCGACGCCGGCCGACGGCAGCGTCGACAGGATCGTGATCGGGTGGATGTAGCTCTCGTACAGGATCCCGAGCACGATGTAGACGGCCAGCAGCGCGGCGAGGATCAGGATCGGCTGGTCGTTCATCGACTGCTGGAACGCCTGCGCGGTGCCCTGGAAACTGCCGACGATCGTCGGCGGGACGCCGACCTGCGCCATGGTCTGGTAGATCACCTGGGTCGCCTGCGACAGCGACACGCCCGGCGGCAGGTTGAACGAGATCGTCGTCGCGACGAACAACCCCTGGTGGTTGACCGACAGCGGCGTCGTGCTCGGCCCGAACGTCGCGATTGCCGACAGCGGGATCATCGTCGACTTCGACGTCGACACCGACGCACCCGACGACGCGCTCGACTTGCCGCTCGCGGCGATCGAGTTGAGCGCCTGGTTGCGCGCGGAATCGGACGCGATCGCCGCGGCGCTCTGCGTGGCCGTCCCGGCGCTCGACGTGCCGGCCGACGTCGCGACATAGGTGCCGGCGGCCGCGTTGGTGGTCTGCGAGCCGTTCGCGCTGCCGCCCGACGTGCTGATCCACACCTGGTTCAGCATCTCCGGGCTTTGCCAGTATTTCGGCGCGACTTCCATCACGACGTGGTACTGGTTCAGCGGGTTGTAGATCGTCGAGACCTGGCGCTGGCCGAACGCGTCGTACAGCGTGTTGTCGATCTGCGCGGGCTTGATGCCGAAGCGCGCGGCCGTCGCGCGGTCGATCGTCACCATCGCCTCGAGACCGCCTTGCTGCTGGTCGGAGTTCACGTCGGTCAGCTCGGGGCGCTTCTGCAGCGCCTCGGTCAGGATCGGCCCCCACTTGTACAGGTCGGCGCTCGAATCGCCGAGCAGCGTGAACTGGTACTGCGCGTTGCTCTGCCGGCCGCCGACGCGGATATCCTGCGCGGCCTGCAGGAACGTGCGCGCACCCGCGACGTCCGCCAGCGGCGGGCGCAGCTGCTGGATCACCTGGTCGGCCGACAGCTTGCGCTCGGAGCGATCCTTCAGCGTGACGAACATGAAGCCCGAGTTGGTCTGCGTGCCGCCGGTGAACCCCGCGACGCTCTTCACGTTCGGGTTGCCCTGCACGATCCGCATCATCTCGGAGAACTTCAGCTTCATCGCCTGGAACGAGGTCGACTGGTCGGCCTGGATGCCGCCGATCATCAGGCCGGTGTCCTGCTGCGGGAAGAAGCCCTTTGGCACGACGATGTACAGGTACACGTTCAGCCCGATCGTCGCGAACAGCGTCAGCAGGATCAGCAGCGGCCGGCGCAGCGCCCACGACAGCGAGCGCTCGTAGCCGCGCTGCATGCGCGAGAAGCCGCGCTCGAGGAAGCGCCCGAAGCGGCCTTCGTTTTGCGGGTCGTGCGACTCGGGCAGCAGGCGCGCGCACATCATCGGCGTGACGGTGAGCGACACCGCGAGCGACACGGCGATCGCGAGCGACAGCGTCAGCGCGAATTCGCGGAACAGCCGCCCGACGATGCCGCCCATCAGCAGGATCGGCAGGAACACCGCGACGAGCGAGATGCTCATCGACAGCACCGTGAAGCCGACCTCGCGCGCACCGTCGAACGCGGCCTGCATCCGCGACTTGCCGTTCTCGATGTGCCGCGAGATGTTCTCGAGCACGACGATCGCATCGTCGACGACGAAGCCGGTCGCGACGATCAGCGCCATCAGCGACAGGTTGTCGATCGAGAAGCCGAGCAGGTACATCGCGCCGAACGTGCCGACGATCGAGATCGGCACCGCGACGCTCGGGATCAGCGTCGCGCGCCAGTTGCGCAGGAACAGGAACACGACCATCACGACGAGGCTGACCGCGATCAGCAGCGTGTGCTCGGTGTCCTTCAGCGACGCGCGGATGGTGGTCGAGCGGTCGAGCACCGGCGTGACCGTGATGTCGGCCGGCAGCGACGCGGTGAGTTGCGGCAGCGCCGCGCGCACGCGGTCGATCGTATCGATGATGTTCGCGCCGGGCGAGCGGTAGAGGATCACGAGCACCGCGCGCTTGCCGTTCGACAGGCCGAGGTTGCGCAGGTCCTCGACCGAATCGACGACGTCCGACAGGTCGGACAGCCTGACGGCCGAGCCGTTGCGGTAGGCGACGACGAGGTCGCGGTATTGCGACGCCTGGGAGGCCTGGTCGTTCGTATAGAGCTGGTAGTGCTGCGGGCCGAACTCGATCGCGCCCTTCGGCGCGTTGGCGTTCGCGGACGCCAGCGCCGCGCGCACGTCCTCGAGACCGATCCCGTAGTGGAACAGCGCCTGCGGTTCGAGCTCGACGCGCACGGCCGGGTTCGCGGAGCCGCTCACCGAGACCTGGCCGATCCCGTCGATCTGCGACAGCGACTGCTGCAGCACCGTCGATGCGGCGTCGTACAGCTTCGCGGGCGACGACGTTTCCGACGTCAGCGACACGATCATGATCGGCGAATCGGCCGGATTGACCTTGCGGTAGGTCGGGTTGCTCTTCAGCGCGGCGGGCAGGTCGGCGCGTGCCGCGTTGATCGCGGCCTGGACGTCGCGCGCGGCGCCGTCGATGTCGCGGTTCAGGCCGAACTGCAGGATGATCCGCGCGTTGCCGACCGTGCTCGTCGACGTCATTTCGGAGACGTCGGCGATCGAGCCGAGGTGCCGCTCGAGCGGGCTCGTCACGCTGGTCGCGACCGTTTCCGGGCTCGCGCCCGGCAGCGACGCCTGCACCGAGATCGTCGGGAAGTCGACCTGCGGCAGCGGCGACACCGGCAGCTTGATGAACGCGAACAGGCCCGCGAGCGCGACGCCGAGCGCGAGCAGCGTCGTCGCGACGGGGCGGGTGATGAAGGGGCGCGACAGGTTCATGGCTTACGCATCCGTGCGCTTGCCGGCGTCGGGGCCGTGGCGTTCGAACCAGCCGCGCACGCGGCGCGCGAGCGAGTCGAAGCCGAGGTAGATCACGGGCGTCGTAAACAGCGTCAGCACCTGCGACACGATCAGGCCGCCGGCGATCGCGATCCCGAGCGGCTGGCGCAGCTCGGAGCCGGCGCCGGAGCCGACGATCAGCGGCACCGCGCCGAGCAGCGCGGCGAGCGTCGTCATCAGGATCGGCCGGAAGCGCAGCAGGCACGCCTGGTAGATCGCCTCGCGCGGCGGCTTGCCTTCGACACGTTCGGCCTCGAGCGCGAAGTCGATCATCATGATCGCGTTCTTCTTCACGATACCGATCAGCAGCACGATGCCGATGATGCCGATGATGTCCAGGTCGTGCCCGGTGATCATCAGCGCGAGCAGCGCGCCGACGCCGGCCGACGGCAGCGTCGACAGGATCGTGATCGGGTGGATGTAGCTTTCGTACAGCACGCCGAGCACGATGTACATCGTGACGACCGCCGCCAGGATCAGGAACAGCTGGTTCGACAGCGACGCCTGGAACGCGAGCGCCGCGCCCTGGAAGCGCGTCTGGAACGACGCGGGCAGGCTGATGTCCTTCTCGGCGGCCTCGATCGCCTTGACGGCCTCGCCGAGCGACGCGCCCGGCGCGAGGTTGAACGAGATCGTCGTCGACGGGAACTGCGACAGGTGCGCGACCAGCAGCGGCGACGGCCGCTCGTGGAACGACGCGATCGACGACAGCGGCACCTGGCCGCCGCCGGCCGACGGCAGGTAGATGTCGTTCAGCGATTGCGCGTAGTGCTGCTCCTTCGGCTCCGACTCGAGAATCACGCGGTACTGGTTCGACTGCGTGAAGATGGTCGACACGATGCGCTGGCCGAACGCGTCGTACAGCGCGTTGTCGACGGTCGCCGGCGTGATGCCGAAACGCGCGGCGCTCGGGCGGTCGATCTCGATGTAGACCGACTGGCCGTTGCTCTGCAGGTCGGTCGCGACATCGGCGAGCGACGGCTCCTGCTGCAGCCGCGCGACGAGCTTCGGCACCCAGGTCGCGAATTCTTCCGCGTTCGGGCTCGTCAGCATGAACTGGTACTGCGTCGGGCTGACGGTCGAATCGATCGTCAGGTCCTGCACCGACTGCATGAACAGCGAGATGCCGGTGATGTTCGCCACGCGGTGCTGCAGGTCGCGGATGATCTGCGCGGCCGTTTTGGAGCGGTCGTCGCGCGCCTTCAGGTTGATCAGCATCCGGCCGCTGTTCAGCGTGATGTTGCTGCCGTCGACGCCGATGAACGACGTGAGGCTGTCGACGTTCGGGTCCTTCAGGATCTCGGCCGCGAGCGCCTGCTGGCGTTCGGCCATCGCGCCGTACGAGATCGACTGCGGCGCCTGCGTGATCGCCTGGATCACGCCGGTGTCCTGCGCGGGGAAGAAGCCCTTCGGCACGTAGATGTAGAGCAGGGCGGTCAGCCCGAGCGTCAGCAGCGCGACGACCAGCGTCGAGCGCTGGCGGTTCAGCACCCATTCGAGCGCGACCGCGTAGCGCGCGATCACCCAGTCGATCGTGCGGTGCACGCGCGCCTCGAAGCGGTGGCTTTCCGGCGGCGGCGAATGACGCAGCAGCTTCGCGCACATCATCGGCACGAGCGTGAGCGACACGATCGCCGAGATCACGATCGTCACCGCGAGCGTGATCGCGAACTCGTGGAACAGGCGCCCGACCACGTCGCCCATGAACAGCAGCGGGATCAGCACCGCGATCAGCGACACCGTCAGCGAGATGATCGTGAAGCCGATCTGCCTCGAGCCCTTCAGCGCGGCCTCGAGCCCCGACTCGCCTTCCTCGACGTAGCGCGCGATGTTCTCGATCATCACGATCGCGTCGTCGACGACGAAGCCGGTCGCGATGGTGAGCGCCATCAGCGACAGGTTGTTCAGCGAGAAGCCGGCCATGTACATCACCGCGAGCGTGCCGATCAGCGACAACGGCACGGACAGGCTCGGGATGATCGTCG
Organism: Burkholderia sp. Tr-20355; assembly: GCF_017104685.1. Lineage (NCBI taxonomy): Bacteria > Pseudomonadati > Pseudomonadota > Betaproteobacteria > Burkholderiales > Burkholderiaceae > Burkholderia > Burkholderia sp. Tr-20355. The sequence continues at coordinate 59,908 of NZ_JAAGPK010000027.1, forward strand.
CGTAGATGTTCGCGAGGAACAGGTACATCACCAGCACGACGAGCGCGACCGCGAGCAGCAGCTCGAACTGCACGTCGCGCACGGCCGCGCGGATCATCGTCGTGCGATCGGTGACGATCTCCACGTCGAGCGCGGCCGGCAGCGTCTCCTGCAGCTTCGGCAATTGCGCCTTGATCGCGTCGACCGTCTGGATCACGTTCGCGCCCGGCTGGCGCTGCACGTTCAGGATGATCGCGGGATCCGAATTCACCCACGCGCCGAGCTTGGTGTTCTCCGAGCCGGCGACGACCGTCGCGACGTCGGTCAGCATCACCGGGCGGCCGTTCTTGTACGCGACGACCGCGCTGTTGTACTGGTCGGCGCTCGTCAGCTGGTCGTTCGCGTTGATCGTGTAGGCGCGCGTCGGGCCGTCGAAGTTGCCCTTCGGGGTGTTGACGTTCAGGTTCGAGATCGTCGTGCGCAGGTCGTCGAGGTTCATCCCGTACTGCGCGAGCGCGGTCGGGTTCGCCTGGATCCGCACGGCCGGGCGGTTGCCGCCTGACAGGCTGACGAGGCCGACGCCCGCGATCTGCGAGATCTTCATCGCGAGGCGCGTGTCGGCCAGGTCCTGCACCTGCGTGAGCGGCAGCGTCTTCGACTTGACGGCGAGCGTGATCACCGGCGCATCGGCCGGGTTGACCTTCGCGTAGATCGGCGGGGCCGGGAGGTCGGACGGCAGCAGGTTGCCGGCCGCGTTGATCGCGGCCTGCACTTCCTGTTCGGCGATGTCGAGCGGCAGGTCGAGCGAGAACTGCAGCGTGATCACCGACGCACCGGCCGAGCTTTGCGACGACATCTGGTTCAGCGACGGCATCTGCCCGAACTGGCGCTCGAGCGGCGCGGTGACCGACGAGGTCATCACTTCCGGGCTCGCGCCGGGGTAGAAGGTCTGGACCTGGATCGTCGGGTAGTCGACTTCGGGCAGCGCGGCGAGCGGCAGGAACCGCAGCGCGACGAGACCGGCCAGCATGATCGCCGCCATCAGGAGGGCGGTGCCGACCGGCCGGAGAATGAAGAGGCGGGAAGGATTCATCGAGCGGCCCGCGCGTTATTGGGCCGCTGCCTGCGACGCACCGTGCTTGTGTCCGCCGTGATGGCCGGCGGCGCCCGACGCAGCCGAGGCACCCGACGCCGCGCCGGCGCCGCGCGTGCCCGACGCGCCTTTCGGCTTGTCGGCCGGAATCGAGATCTTCGAGCCTTCGCGCAGGCGGTCGGAGCCGTCGGTCACCACGCGCTCGCCGAGCGCGACGCCGCTGACGATGCTCGTGCGTTCGCCGTCGACCGGGCCGATCGTGACCTTGCGCACGGTTACCGTGTTGTCGGGCTTCACGACGTAGACGAACTGGCCGATCGAACCCGTCAGCACCGCGGACGTCGGCACGATCGTCGCGTTGCGCAGCACGTCGACGAGCAGCCGCGTGTTCACGAACTGATTCGGGAACAGCATGCCTTCCTTGTTATCGAAGTTCGCGCGCAGCTTGACCGTGCCGGTGCTCGTGTCGATCTGGTTGTCGAGCGTGGCGAGCGACCCCGTCTCGAGCGGCACCGTGTTGTTGCGGTTGTAGGCGGTGACCGACAGTTTCTGGCCCGCGTTCACCTGCTTGAGGATCTGCGGCAGGTTGTCTTCCGACGTCGTGAAGATCACGCTCATCGGCTGCAGCTGCGTGATCACGACGATGCCGTTGGTGTCGCCCGGCGTCACGTAGTTGCCCGGGTCGACCTGGCGCAGGCCGACGCGGCCCGATACCGGCGCCGTGATGCGCGCATACGTGAGGTTCAGCTTCGCGGAATCGATCGCGGCCTGGTCGGTCTTCACCGCGCCTTCGTACTGCTTGACGAGCGACGCCTGCGTATCGACGGTTTGCGACGCGATCGAATCCTGCGACAGCAGCGTCTGGTAGCGCTTCAGGTCGAGGCGCGCCGTCGCGAGCAGCGCCGAGTCGCGTGCGAACGTGCCTTCGGCGTTCTCGAGCGCCACCTGGTACGGGCGCGGGTCGACCTGCGCGAGCACGTCGCCCTTCTTGACGATCTGGCCTTCCTGGAACGACACCGACTGCAGGTAGCCCGACAGTTGCGTCTTGACCGTCACGTTCGCGAGCGGCGTGACGGTGCCGAGCGCGGACAGCACGATCGGCATCTCGCCTTGCGTCGCGGTCGCGACCTGCACGGGCTGCGGAACGTTCGCCATTGCAGCGGGGCCGCCGCGGCCGCGATGGCCGCCTGCGCCGCCGCCGGCGCTTGCGCCCGCGGTTTGTGCCGCGCTGCCGGCCGCCGGCGTGCGGTTCCACGGATGCCACCACAGCAGGCCGCCGATGACGACGACCGCGAGCGTTCCGATCATCAGCGTGCGGCGCGGGCGGCGCGCGGCGGGGGACGCAGGGTCTTTCGAAGGGGGCGTGGGCTTTTGTTCGTTATCCATCGTGATCTGTCAGGAAGACGGCGCGGCGTGCCGGAAATCGGACTGCTGGGCTGCGCGTGGGCGAGCGGGTGACGGGACGGGGCGGCCCGGCTCGGTCCGGGGCCCCCGTCGACCCGCGCGGGGAAAAGAGCGGTGCGCGCCGAGAGTGCGGCGCGACGATGGGCATGATCCTACGTCCCGTCCCCGTTACAGTCCAGTCGTCTATCTTTCAACGGGTTACGGTCGTTACAGAACGCGACGGAACGGTGACGGAACGATTACACGCCGACGCGCCGGGCCGGCGCGCCGCCGATCTCGCGGGTGATTTTCGCGATGCACTCCTGCAGCGCGGGCACGACATGTTCCTGCAGCCATTCGGGCGGACACTGGTGCGACGCGCCGCCGCAATTCACCGAATAGCGCTGGCCCGACGGGCCGACGAAACCGGCCGCGACGGCATTCAGGCCTTCGCGCCATTCGCCGATCGCGATCGCGTGGCCGTCGCGCATCGCGTCGTCGAGCGCGGGGGTCAGGCGCGCCGACACGTGCGGCCAGTCGTCGCCCGCCGTGGTGCGCAGCGACTCGAGCAGCAGGCGGCGCTCGTCGTCCTCGAGCGCGGCGAGATACGCGCGGCCGACCGCCGTGCGCGCGATGTCCATCCGCGAGCCGATTTCGAGGCGCGTGACGAGCACGGCCGAGCGCGGCCGGATCACGTCGATCGCGACCATGTCGAGCCGGTCGCGCACCGCGAGGTGCACGGACAGCGACGTGCGTTCGGCCAGCTCGATCATGAACGGCCGCGAGCGCGCGCGGATGTCGAAGTTGCGCAGGAAGCCGTGGCTCAGCTCGAGCACCGACGCGGTGAGCACGAAGCGCTCGCTGTCGGGCAACTGGAACAGGAAGCCGGCGCTGACGAGCGTCGCGGTGATGCGCGAGACGGTCGGCTTCGGGATGCCGGTCAATTCGGTCAGTTCGCGGTTGCTGACGGGGGCGTCGGCAGCCGCGATGCGGCGCAGCACGGCGAGGCCGCGGGCGAGGGCGGTGATCTCGTCGGGCGACGATTCACGGTCCCGCGACGCGGGAGAGGTTACAGTTGTCGACACGAGGGATTCTCTCTAATTCCGAAACTCGATTTCAATTTTGTTGGTATTGTAGGACTATTGTCAAAGGATGCATGTTCCGCGGGCGAACCGGTCATTGGATGAAATTTTACGGGTTCACCCTTGGTTTATTAGGAAAACGCTCAAATGAGCGTTGCCAGAAAGTGCATGAACCGGTGCAAATACCGCTTGACTTGTCGGGCGGAAACGGAAAGAATGTCTCACGTTTTCGAAACATCGTTTCAAGAGTTTAACCGGCAACGATGTTTCGCGCAGTCTCTCAGGTTCTAGCACGGCCCTCGGAATGGCTAGAACTTTTTTAGCGCCACGGTCTCCGTGGCGCTTTTTTTTGCCCGTCATTTTGACTGTCCGCCCGGGCACGTCAGGCCCGTATTATCCCCCGATCGCTGGAAACGCCCGTCCGAGCCCGTTCGGCGCGCGCTGGCGCACGCCATGCACACGATTCGCACGCGCAAAAAAAAAGCGCGATGCCCGCACTGGGCATCGCGCACAAAACGGCGTGGAGCGCCGACGAATGAACGGTGATGAAGAAGGGGAGTCCCGGTTAGGGACGCCTGGCCAGCGAGCCCCCCTCGTGTGACCCGGTCAGGCCTTCGCGAGCTTGATGCCGGTCTGCTCGGCCGTCAGGTAGCCGACGCTGGCGCCGAAGCGGTCCTTGAAGTTCGCGCGCACGAGCGGATCGAGCGTCGGCTTGACCTTGTCGTGCAGCGGCGATTCCCAGTCGCCCGCGTGCTGGAAGTTGCTCATGATGTAGGTCCAGCCGTTGATCTCGTCGACCGCGTGCAGGCCCGTCGACTCCGCGCCGGCCGGGCACGACAGCACGCGCGAGAGCGACTTCGTGTCGACGTTGTACGCCCACAGGAAGTTGTTCACGTGCATGCCCGAGTCTTCGCCGATGAACAGCGTGCGCAGCTTTTCGGAGAACTTCAGGTTGTCCGGGTTCGCGATCTTGTCCGGGTTCGCGAGGTTGCCGAGCCCGTCGGCCGCGGCGAGATCCTCGCCGACGAGCGCGGCCGGCGCGCCCATGTCGACCGGCACCCATTCGCTGTCGATCGCGCCGCCCGTCGTGTCGCGCTGGCCGGCCTTCAGGTTCAGCGCGTAGACGGCGCCCGCGGCGATCTTCTTGTCGACCGCGACGTCGCGCGACACCGCATTGCCCTTGACCATCGACGTTTCGATCCGCGACATCGCCGTATAGACGATCTTGTCCTTCGCGTTCACGGTCGTGCCTTCGAGCTTGGTGAAGCCCATGCTGCCGCCGAGCAGCGCCGCGTAGCGGTGCGTCTCGAGGAACGCGGCCGCCTTTTCCATCCCCGGCTTCACGCGCATCCAGTTGAACTTGCCGCCGAAGTGGATCTTCGTGTAGCTCGCGTCGTTCGGGTCGGCGGTCACCAGGTCCATGATGTCCGACGCCTTCAGCGTGTTCGCGAGCGCTTCGATCTCGCTGCTCGTCGCGTGGCCGATCCTGATCCACGTGAGCGTCGCGGTGCCGGCGCCGGCCGACGACGTCTGCGTCCATTTCGCGACGTACAGCGTGCCGGCCGACAGGTCGGCCGCCTTGTCGGCGACGAACATGAACAGGCCGCCGTTGGTGGCGTCGTCACCCATCATCACGGTGCGCTGGTCCGGCATCACCTGGATCAGCTCGTGCGAGATGCGGCCGAGGCAGTAGTGCTTCTTCACGCTGCCCGTGCCGTCCGGGTTCACGGTGATCTCGGGGAGGTGGCCGTAGTGGTAGGGGTTCGCCTTCGTCTCGTCGCCGAACGTGTTCTTGCTGAACGCCTTGAACTGCGCGTCGGTGGCAGCCTTCGTCGCGTCCGGCTCGTATTCCTCGCTCGACAGGTGCGTGCCCCACGGCGACAGGCTCGCGCCGCAGGTGATCCACAGCCCGTGCGCCTTCGACGTGTCGACGTTGTGGTACTTCACGACCTTCAGCGCGCCGGTGGCCGGATCCTGGTCGAGCGAGAGCACCGCGATCGGCGACGGCAACTGGCCGTACTGCGATGCGCTCGCCTGGTCGCGCGTCGTGTATTCGAACTGCACGACCGCGAACACCGTGTTGCCCTTCACGCCGGGCACGTTCGCGTTCTTCAGCGTCAGCAGCGAGCTGCCGTCCGGGCAGTCGGAATAGAACTGGCGCTCCTTGCCGGCGACCGAGCGATCGATGATCGGCTGGTTGTTGATGTCGTAGTAGCCGCCCGCGAGCGTCGTGCCGCCCTTGCCGTCCGGCACCATGTCGCCCGTCACGAAGAACGGCCGGTACGCGAGCTTGAAGTTGCGCGACGAACCGTCCGAGAACGACACCGACAGCGTCGAGCCGACCGTCGTCGTGGCCATCGCGGCCGCATTGTCGAGCGTGGGGGCGGCCATCGCCGAGAACGTCGCCGACGTATAGGCAGCGGCGACCGGGGCCGGCGTCGACGCGGGATCGTCGCCGCCGCAACCCGTCAGCAGGGCCGGCAGCGCGAGGCCGGAAAGGGGAAGCATCGGCGCGCCGGCGAGGATCTTCAGGGCCTGACGACGGGAAGCATTGGGCAACGCGGGCATGTGGAGTCCAGTTTCGGTTGTTGGAAGAATGGCCTTCGCGAAGCAGGCGGTCGGCAAGCTTCGAGAAGGCTGATTGAAAACTGGACGGAAGTGTAAGGACGCTAGATGAAAGTTTTTTGAATTGAAACCGTAATGGTGTGCCTGGCGTCCTTCGATGGATCAATCGCGCTCGGGCGTTGCCGTGATGCGATGGATCGACAGGTCGGCGCCGTCGAACTCGGCTTCGCGATCGAGGCGCAGCCCGACGGTCGCTTTCAGCGCGCCATAGACGAGCGTGCCGCCCGCGCTTGCGATCACGATGCCGCCGAGCGTGCCGACGAGCTGCGACAGGAACGACACGCCGCCGAGGCCGCCAAGCGCAGGCAGGCCGAACACGCCCGCCGCGAGGCCGCCGAGCGCGCCGCACATGCCGTGCAGCGGCCACACGCCGAGCACGTCGTCGATGCGCCACTTGTTCTGCACGCAAGTGAACATCGCGACGAACAGCGCACCGGCGGCCGCGCCCGTGACGAGCGCGCCGATCGGATGCATCACGTCGGAGCCCGCGCATACGGCGACGAGGCCCGCGAGCGGCCCGTTGTACGTGAAGCCCGGGTCGTTGCGGCCGGCCATCCACGCGGCGAGCGTGCCGCCGACCATCGCCATCAGCGAGTTCACGGCGACGAGGCCGCTGATCTTGTCGAGCGTCTGCGCGCTCATCACGTTGAAGCCGAACCAGCCGACCGCGAGCACCCATGCGCCGAGCGCGAGGAACGGGATGTTCGACGGCGGGTGCGCGGCGATCCGGCCATCCTTCGCGTAGCGGCCGTGACGCGCGCCGAGCAGCAGCACGGCCGGCAGCGCGACCCAGCCGCCGAACGCATGCACGACGACCGAGCCGGCGAAATCGTGGAACGGCGCACCGAACGCCTGCGTGAGCCACGCCTGCACGCCGAAGCGCTCGTTCCACGCCATCCCTTCGAAGAACGGATAGATGAAGCCGACGATGATCAGCGTCGCGACGAGCTGCGGATTGAACTTCGCGCGCTCGGCGATGCCGCCGGACACGATCGCGGGAATGGCCGCCGCGAAGGTCAGCAGGAAGAAGAAGCGCACGAGCGCGTAGCCGCTGTGCTGCGACAGCGTGCCGATGTCGTCGAAGAACTCGACACCGTATGCGATCGTGTAGCCGATGAAGAAATACGCGAGCGTCGACACCGAGAAGTCGACCAGGATCTTCACGAGCGCGTTGACCTGATTCTTCTTGCGGACCGTGCCGAGTTCGAGAAATGCGAAGCCCGCGTGCATCGCGAGCACCATGACGGCGCCGATCAACAGGAACAGTGTATCGACGCCGGATTTCAGACCATCCATGCCGTGGCTTCCTTGCGCAAAAAACGGGCAAGGAACGCAAATATCGAGCCAACTTGGTGAACGGCTTCGTGGAATTGGTGCCTCGATACCGCGTGGTGCGGCATTCCGGTGAATCGTGCACGGGTGACGGAGCGGGCGACGACGATTGGTGACCGCACGATTTGCACGTGCGTGGTGCGGTGCGTGCTGAACTGGTGCGTGCGGCGGGCGAGGCGATGCGATGTGGTGCGCCGTGGCGCACCGATCTGGCGCGTCAGTGACGGGCGAACAGCGTGGGCGGCCGGCGCAGCCGCCACGCGCATGCCGACCAGTAGGCGGCGACGGTCGACAGCCCGAGCGCGGCGAACGCGAGGGCCGCGAAGCCGGCGAGCGACTGGCCGTCGCCGTCGGCGCCGAGGATGCCTTCCGCGATGATCAGCGCGGCCGTCCAGAAACCGATCACGGCCTGCGTGAGCAGGCGCGCGGATGCGACGCGGCGCGGGCGCCCGGATTCGGCCAGGCGGGGCGCCGACGGCGCGCGCAGGCACAGGAACAGGGTGGCGGCGAGCAGCGTGGCCAGAACGATGAACCAGTCGACGAGAAAAGCCATAAGAAAAAAGGGACACGTACGAAGCGGATTGAGGCGTGCCCACTTTAGTGGCGTAGCGCCTGCGATTGAATCAGACGAATCCGAAATTGAAAGGCATTTTTAATGGCTGGTCGTCATTTGGCCTGTTCCACAGGCGGTATCATCGACACCGGTCCAACCACAAGGCCGTGCGACGCACGGCCGGAGATTTGCTGATGAACATGAAGACATCGCGGGCGCGTCGCGTGCCCGGGTCCGTACTGGCGGCGGTGGCCGCCGGTGCGCTGCTGTTGCTCGCGGGCTGCGAGAAGTCCGGCGCGCCGGCCACGCAAGCCGATACGGCCGCCAGCGCGGCCGCCGATGCCGCGAACAACGCGGCCAAGGCGCTCGACCAGGTCGCGAGCACCGTCAACCAGCAGATCAACGCCGCGAAGGCCGGCATCGCTTCGGCGGCGTCGGCCGTGCCGCCGCTGTCCGCGAGCGGTCTCGCGTCGGCCGCGCAGGCGCAGATCGACGCGGCCGCTTCCGCGGTCGTCGCGCATGCGGCCTCCGAAGCCGGTGCGAAGATCGCGGAAGCCGGCAAGAAGCTGCAGCAGTGGAGCCAGCAGAACGCGTCGGGCGCCAAGCCCGCGAGCGGGGAATGACGCGGGCTTGCACGATCCACGAAATGTAATTATCATGATTACATATGTCGCCGGTCGCGGTTCGGGCCGGTGTCGCCGAGTGAGTGAGGAATGAATACCAGCAGCCGGTTCGCGTTTGCCGTCCACGTGCTCGCCTTGCTGTCGATGCAGGAAGGGGTGCCGCTGTCGTCGGACATCATCGCGGGCAGCGTGAATACGAATCCGGCGCTGATTCGCCGGTTGCTGTCGATGCTGGCAGCCGCGGGGCTGACCACGTCGCAGCTCGGCGCGGGCGGCGGCGCGTTGCTGGCGCGCGAGCCCGGCGAGATCACGCTGCTCGACGTGTATCGCGCGGTCGACGACGCGCAACTGTTCGCGCTGCATCGCGAGGCACCGAATCCCGCGTGCCTCGTCGGGCGGCACATCCAGGTCGCGCTGACCGGCTATATCGGCGATGCGCAGCGCGCGATGGAGGCATCGCTCGCCACGCGCACGCTCGTCGACGTCACGGCCGACATGCTGGATCTCGAGCGGCGCACGCAACAGGCGGCAGCCGGCAGGTAGCCGGCGGCAGGCAGGGCAGGAAGCCGGATGGCGCGCAGGTGCGGGTGTCCGGTGCAACGGGGGCTTCGCCCCGTTTTTTTCGATCTTATCTGTAATTAACTGTGTTACATATTTTCTGACTGGAGAATCGTCATGACGCAACGTTCGTTGAAAATCGCGCTGTTCGGCGCCACCGGCATGATCGGCTCGCGCATCGCGGCGGAAGCCGTACGACGCGGCCACCGCGTGACCGCGCTGTCGCGCCATCCGGGCACGGCCGGCGACGGGATCACCGCGCAGGCGGCCGACCTGTTCGACGCGGCCAGCATCGCGGCCGCGCTGCCGGGGCATGACGTGGTCGCGAGCGCGTACGGTCCGAAGCAGGACGATGCGGCGAAGGTCGTCGGGGCCGCGCAGGCGCTGGTCGCCGGCACGCGCCAGGCCGGCCTGAAGCGGCTCGTCGTGGTCGGCGGCGCCGGTTCGCTCGAAGTCGCGCCGGGCAAGCAGCTGGTCGACAGCGAAGGTTTCCCTGACGCGTACAAGGCGGTCGCGCTGGCCCATCGCGACGCGTTCGACTACCTGAAGACGGTCACCGATCTCGACTGGACCTTCCTGGCGCCGGCCGCGCTGATCGCGCCGGGCGAGCGCACGGGCACGTTCCGCACGGGCGCCGGCAAGCTGATCGTGGACGCGCAGGGCAATAGCAAGATCTCGGCGGAAGACTACGCGGTCGCGTTCGTCGATGCGCTCGAGCAGGACAGCTTCGTGCGCGAGATCGCGACGGTCGCGTATTGAGCGGCGTGACGACCGGCGGCGTGTGAGCGCCGGCCGGGGCGTGGCGTACAAGCCGCGGCGCGTAACAAGGTCGGGCGATGCCATCCTCACGGGCGGCGTCGCCTGTTTCGTTTGGCGTGGCGAGCACGTGGCGGATCGGTATTTATACCGGTCGACGCGGCGAAGCCGTTTTCATACTGTTCCCCGTTGTGCAGGATGAATAGAATAAATTTCTATCTACGAGGGACTGGAGAAATGGACGCCATCGATCGCAAGCTGCTGGAACTGCTGCAGGCCGATGCCACATTGCCGATCGCGGAACTGGCGCAGCGCGTGAACCTGTCGCAGACGCCATGCTGGAAGCGCGTGCAGCGGCTCAAGGAGACCGGCGCGATTCGCGCGCAGGTTGCGCTGTGCGATCCGCGCAAGCTCGGCGTCGGCACGACCGTGTTCGTCGCGATCCGCACGAACCAGCACACCGAGGAATGGGCGCAGCGTTTCACGCAGGCCGTGCGCGACATGCCGGAAGTGGTCGAGGTCTACCGGATGAGCGGCGAGACCGATTACCTGCTGCGCGTCGTGGTGGCCGGCATCGACGACTACGATCGGGTCTACAAGCAACTGATTCGCACGGTGCCGCTGTTCGACGTCAGCTCGTCGTTCGCGATGGAGCAGATCAAGTATTCGACTGCGCTGCCCGTGCGCGATCTCGCGGAGCCGGCGTAGCGCGTCAAGGACGCGGCACGGAGGCTGACGGTGTCGCGCGACGGGGCCGCGGCACGGCGTCAGCGGCCGCGTGCCAGTGCGCGTGCGCGTTCGTCGGCGAGCGCGTCGCGGCGCACGAAATCCGCGACGAATGCGTTCGCTGGATGATGGTGCAGCGCGTACGGCGTGTCCCATTGCGCGAGCCGGCCGTCCTTCATCACGCCGATCCGGTCGGCGATCGCGAACGCTTCGGCCTGGTTGTGCGTGACGAGGATCGCGGTGTGGCCCGTGCGTTTCAGGATGTCGCGCAGCTCGAACGCGAGCCGCTCGCGCGTATCGACGTCGAGATTCGAGAATGGCTCGTCGAGCAGCAGCAGCTCCGGGGACGGCGCGAGCGCGCGGGCGAGCGCGACGCGTTGCTGCTGGCCGCCCGACAACTCGTGCGGATAGGCGCCGCCGGAATCGGCGAGGCCGACGAGTTCGAGCATGTCGGCGACACGCAGGCGCCGTTCGATCTTCGGCATGCGCCGCAAACCGAAGGCGACGTTGTCGGCCGCGCTGAGGTGCGGAAACAGCGCATAGTCCTGGAACATCATGCCGATGCGCCGCCGCTCCGGCGGCACCTCGAACGACGATGCCGCGACGGGCCTGCCGTCCAGCATGATGCGCCCCATGCGAACGGGCTCGAAGCCGGCGATCGCGCGCAGCACGGTCGTCTTGCCGCAGCCCGACGCGCCGAGCAGGCAGCCGATGTCGCCGCGCGGCAGCGCGAGGCTCAGCCCGTCGACCACCGTGCGGCGGCCGTGCGGCGTGTCGTAGGCGATGCAAAGGTCATCGAGTTCAAGCAGGTTCACGGGTTCAGGCTCCGATCTTGTGGCGGGTGCGGGCGAGCAGGATCACGGGCACGAGCCCGGCCAGCACGATCGCGAGCGCGGCGACCGCGCCTTCTTCGTAGGTGCCGCGTGCGGCTTCCGCATACAGCCAGGTCGCGAGCGTGTCGAAATTCAGCGGACGCAGCAGCAGCGTGGCCGGCAATTCCTTCATCGCGTCGACGAACACCAGCAGCGCGCTTGTCGTGAGCGCGGGCCGCAGCAGCGGCAGGTGGACGCGGCGCAGCGTGCCGCCGGCCGTCTCGCCGAGCGAGCGCGCCGCCTGTTCGAGCGACGGCGGAATGCGTGCGAGACCGGCCTCGATGCTGCCGGCCGGGATCGCCAGAAAGCGCACCGTATAGGCGATCACGAGCGCGGTGACCGAACCCATCAGCAGCAGCCCGTCGCGGCCGAGCGCCGTGCCGAACAGCCGGTCGGCTGCCGCGAACGGAATCAGCAGGCCGATCGCGAGCACGGTGCCCGGTACCGCATAGCCGAGGCTCGCGATCCGCGCGCACAGGCGGGCAGGGCCCGCGCGGGCGCTGTCGCGTTGCGCGCGCGCCGCCCTCCCTACGTCGAGCCCGCTGGCGAGCTTTGCCAGCTCGCACCACCACCCGTCCGCACTCCCCTCTCGCACCGTCATCTCTTCTGCCGTCTTCTCCTCCTCAATCCTACCT
>NZ_JAAGPK010000281.1:0-5920 GCF_017104685.1 Burkholderia sp. Tr-20355
TCGCGAGCCCGGCGCGTCAGATCGCCTGCTTCGCCTTCAACGCGGCGATCCGCGCGTCGTCGTAGCCGAGCATCTCGCGCAGCACGTCGTCGGTCTGCGCGCCGAGCAGCGGCGGGGCCGTGCGCGCGTCGGGCGGCGTCGCGCTCATCCGGATCGGGTTGCGCACGAGCTTCACGTCCGCGCCGCACGGGTGCGGCAGCGATACCTGCATCCCGCGCGCGACCACCTGCTCGTTGTCGAACACCTCGTCGAGATCGTTGATCGGGCCGCACGGCACGCCGGCCGCTTCGAGCACGGCGATCCAGTCGGCCTTGCCGCGCGCCTTCACCATCTCCGCGAGGATCGGCACCAGCGTGTCGCGGTGGCGCACGCGCGACGGGTTCGTCGCGAAGCGCTCGTCGTCGGCCAGCTCGGGCCGGCCGCCGGCCTCGACGAATTTGCGGAACTGCCCGTCGTTGCCGACCGCGACGATGATCCAGCCGTCGCGCGTCTGGAACGTCTGGTACGGCACGATGTTCGGATGCGCGTTGCCCCAGCGCACCGGCGGCTTGCCGCTCGCGAGGAAGTTGGTGTTCATGTTCGCGAGCAGCGCGACCTGCACGTCGAGCAGCGCCATGTCGATGTACTGGCCTTCGCCGGTGCGGTCGCGGTGCGCGAGCGCGGCGAGCACCGCGATCGTCGAATAAAGGCCCGTCGCGAGATCGGCGATCGCGACGCCGGCCTTTTGCGGGCCGCCGCCCGGCTCGCCGTCGCGCTCGCCGGTGATGCTCATGAAGCCACCGATCCCCTGCACGATGAAGTCGTAGCCCGCGCGGTGCGCGTACGGGCCCGTCTGGCCGAAGCCGGTGACCGAGCAGTAGACGAGATCGGGCTTCACCGCGCGCAGCGACGCGTAATCGAGCCCGTATTTCTTCAACTGGCCGACCTTGTAGTTCTCGAGCACGACGTCGCTTTGCGCGGCGAGCTCGCGCACGATCTGCTGGCCTTCGGGCGTCGCGATGTCGATCGTCACCGAGCGCTTGTTGCGGTTCGCCGCGAGGTAGTACGCGGCCTCGGCGGTATCCGCGCCGTCCGCGTCCTTCAGGTACGGCGGCCCCCAGTGGCGCGTGTCGTCGCCGGCGCCCGGGCGCTCGACCTTGATCACGTCCGCGCCGAAATCGGCAAGGGTCTGCGCGCACCACGGGCCCGCGAGCACGCGGGTGAGGTCCAGCACGCGGATATGGCTCAGGGCACCCATCGTCGAATCGTCTCCTTTCATGGCTGGCCTGCCTTGTCGGGCAAGGCCGATTGGCATGCCGAGCATCTTAAGGCGAATCGGCCGCGCGGGTGGCCCAGCCGGGCCGTCCGGATGGCCGAGCCGCTTTGCCGGCGCTTTGCCCGGAAGCCGGCCCCGATCCCGTATAATCGATCGTTTCCGAATCCATGCCGTCGCGCGCCCGTCAAGGGCGCCGGCGTTTTGAAGCCGTCTTTGCCAGACTGTCCCCGCACGCCATGAAAGCTGCCGAAATCCGCGAGAAATTCCTCAAATTCTTCGAATCGAAGGGCCATACGATCGTCCGCTCGTCGAGCCTCGTGCCCGGTAACGACCCCACGCTGATGTTCACGAACTCGGGCATGGTCCAGTTCAAGGACGTCTTCCTCGGCACGGATCCGCGCCCGTACTCGCGCGCCACGACGGCGCAGCGCAGCGTGCGCGCGGGCGGCAAGCACAACGACCTCGAGAACGTCGGCTACACGGCGCGCCACCACACGTTCTTCGAGATGCTCGGCAACTTCTCGTTCGGCGACTACTTCAAGCACGACGCGATCAAGTTCGCGTGGGAGCTGCTGACCACGGTCTACCAGCTGCCGAAGGACAAGCTGTGGGTCACCGTCTACCAGGAAGACGACGAGGCGTACGACATCTGGGCGAAGGAAGTCGGCGTGCCGACCGAGCGCATCATCCGCATCGGCGACAACAAGGGCGCGCGCTACGCGTCGGACAACTTCTGGACGATGGGCGACACCGGCCCGTGCGGCCCGTGCACCGAAATCTTCTACGACCACGGCCCGGACGTGTGGGGCGGCCCGCCGGGGTCGCCCGAAGAAGACGGCGACCGCTACATCGAGATCTGGAACCTCGTGTTCATGCAGTTCAACCGCGACGCGCAGGGCAACATGACGCGCCTGCCGAAGCAGTCGGTCGACACCGGCATGGGCCTCGAGCGTCTCGCCGCCGTGCTGCAGCACGTGCACAGCAACTACGAGATCGACCTGTTCCAGAACCTGATCAAGGCCGCCGCGCGCGTGACCGAGATCAGCGACCTCACGAACAACTCGCTGAAGGTGATCGCCGATCACATCCGCGCATGCTCGTTCCTGATCGTCGACGGCGTGATCCCCGGCAACGAAGGCCGCGGCTACGTGCTGCGCCGGATCGTGCGCCGCGCGATCCGCCACGGCTACAAGCTCGGCCGCAAGGGCTCGTTCTTCCACAAGCTGGTGGCCGACCTCGTCGCCGAGATGGGCGTCGCGTATCCGGAGCTGAAGGAAGCCGAGCAGCGCGTGACCGACGTGCTGCGCCAGGAAGAAGAGCGCTTCTTCGAGACCATCGAGCACGGCATGTCGATCCTCGAAGCGGCGTTGGCCGACGTCGAGGCGAAGGGCGGCAAGGTGCTCGACGGCGAACTCGCGTTCAAGCTGCACGACACCTACGGCTTCCCGCTCGACCTCACGGCCGACGTGTGCCGCGAGCGCGGGATGACGGTCGACGAGCCGGCATTCGACGACGCGATGGCGCGCCAGCGCGAACAGGCGCGCGCGGCCGGCAAGTTCAAGGCCGCGCAGGGCCTCGAATACTCGGGCGCGAAAACCACGTTCCACGGCTACGAGGACATCGCGTTCGACGACGCGAAGGTCGTCGCGCTGTACGTCGACGGTTCGGCCGTCAACGAAGTGAAGGCCGGCCAGGATGCGGTCGTCGTGCTCGACCACACGCCGTTCTACGCGGAATCGGGCGGCCAGGTCGGCGACCAGGGCGTGCTCGCGAACGCCGCGACGCGCTTCGCGGTGGCCGACACGCTGAAGGTGCAGGCCGACGTGATCGGCCATCACGGCACGCTGGAGCAGGGCACGCTGAAGGTCGGCGACGTGCTGCGCGCGGAAATCGACGCGCATCGCCGTGCCCGCACGCAGCGCAACCACTCGGCCACCCACCTGATGCACAAGGCGCTGCGCGAAGTGCTCGGCGCGCACGTGCAGCAGAAGGGTTCGCTGGTCGACGCGGAAAAGACCCGCTTCGACTTCGCGCACAACGCGCCGATGACCGACGACGAAATCCGTCGCGTCGAGCAGATCGTCAACAACGAGATCCTGGCCAACGCGCCGGGCATCGTGCGCGTGATGCCGTACGACGAAGCGGTGAAGGGCGGCGCGATGGCGCTGTTCGGCGAGAAGTACGGCGATGAAGTGCGCGTGCTCGATCTCGGTTTCTCGCGCGAACTCTGCGGCGGCACGCACGTGCACCGCACCGGCGACATCGGGCTCTTCAAGATCGTCGTCGAAGGCGGCGTCGCGGCCGGCATCCGCCGCGTCGAGGCAATCACCGGCGACAACGCGGTGCGCTACGTGCAGGAGCTCGACGCGCGCGTGAACGAAGCGGCGGCCGCGCTGAAGGCGCAGCCGTCGGAACTCACGCAGCGCATCGCGCAGGTGCAGGACCAGGTGAAGTCGCTCGAGAAGGAGCTGGGCGCGCTGAAGTCGAAGCTCGCATCGAGCCAGGGCGACGAGCTCGCACAGCAGGCCGTCGAAGTCGGCGGCGTGTACGTGCTGGCCGCGACGCTCGACGGCGCCGACGCGAAGACGCTGCGCGAAACGGTCGACAAGCTGAAGGACAAGCTGAAGAGCGCGGCGATCGTGCTGGCGGCCGTCGAAGGCGGCAAGGTCAGCCTGATCGCGGGCGTCACGCCGGACGCGAGCAAGAAGGTCAAGGCCGGCGAACTCGTGAACTTCGTCGCGCAGCAGGTCGGCGGCAAGGGCGGCGGCCGTCCGGACATGGCGCAGGCGGGCGGCACCGAGCCGGCGAACCTGCCGGGCGCGCTGGCCGGCGTGAAGGGCTGGGTCGAAGAGCGGCTCTGATCGTCACGCGACCGATGCGATGCCGTTGCGCTGACGGCATCGCGTGAATGAAACAACGACCCGATCGGCGGATGCCGGTCGGGTCGTTTCGTTTGCGCACGTCGATCGATGCGGCGACGCGCGCACCGGTCAGGCCGTCACGATCGCCGGCGGCTTCGTCGCGTCGCCGGGCGGCCGCGCGGCCTCGGCGAGCGCATCGCGCAGCGCGGCGAGCGCCGCCGACGCATAACCCTGTCGCCACGCGAGCAGCGTGTCGATGCCTTCGAGTTCGGGAATCGTGTGCGCGGCGATGTTGCCGGTTTCCGGCTGCAGGTCGAGCACCGAACGCGGCGCGACCGCGACGCCGGCGCCGGCCGCGACGCACGCGACGATCGCATGGTACGAGCCGAGTTCGAGCACGCGCGCGGGCTTCATGCCGTGCGCCGCATACCATTGCTCGACGTACTTGCGGTACGTGCAGCCGCGCTCGAACGCGATCAGCGTCGGCAGGATCACGTCGCGCGGCGTGCGCACCGGCGGATGGCCGCGCGGCGTCAGCAGCACGAGATCCTCGCGGAAGACCGGCACCGTCTCGAACGTGTCGGGCAGCCCGCCCGGTTCGGGCGGGCGCGCGAACAGCGCGGCATCGATCTCGAAGTCGCGCACCCGGTCGATCAGCCAGCCCGTCGTGCCCGTCACCAGTTCGAGCGACACGTCGGGCCACGCGTGGTGATAGCGCGCGAGGAGAGCCGGCAGTCGGCTCGCGGCCGTGCTTTCCATCGTGCCGAGCCGCAGCCGGCCGCGTGGCGTGTCCTCGCGCACCGCGTCGCGCGCCTCGTCGGCGAGCGCGAGCAGGCGCTCCGCATACGGCAGCAGCGTCTGCCCGGCCGGCGTCAGCACGAGCCGGCGTCCGTCGCGCACGAACAGCGCGGCGCCGAGTTCTTCCTCGAGCTGCTTGATGCGCGTGGTGACGTTCGACTGCACGCGATTGAGCTTGGCCGCCGCGCGCGTCACGCCGTTCTCGCGCACGACCGCCCGGAAAATCGCCAGCGCGGCCAGGTCCATGATTCTCTCCGAGGGATGAGTCGATTCTTGATTATTCATTTTTCAAGAACGTTTGGTCAAGCTACGATGGCCGCATTCCGGTTTCCGATCCGGCCGGCGCGCTCAGTGCCGGCCGTTGCCGCCATGTCCCGCTTCGATGCCTCGACCGCCGCTGCCGGCGTCCTTTCGTCCGACCAGGCCGACCGCCTTGCCCGCGCGGCCGCGCTGGCGTGCATGGTCGGCCTCGCGGTCGTGCTCGGCGTCGGCCGTTTCGCGTTCACGCCGCTGTTGCCGCTGATGCTCGCGGACGGCTCGATCGGCCTGAAAGCCGGCAGCTGGCTCGCGTCGGCGAACTACGCGGGTTATTTCGTCGGCGCGGTCAGTTGCGCGGCGCTGCGCATCGCGCCCGCGCGGATGGTCCGCTTCGGGCTCGCGGCCACCGTGCTGCTGACCGCCGCGATGGGCGTCGGCCACCTGCTGCCCGTGTGGCTCGCGGTGCGCTTCGTCGCGGGCATCGTCAGCGCGTGGACGTTCGTGTTCGTGTCGCAGTGGGGATTGCGGCGCCTGGCCGAACTGCACGCATCCGAATGGAGCGGGGTGATCTACGCGGGGCCGGGCGTCGGCATCGTCGTGACGGGGCTGATCGGCAGCGCGCTGGCCGGCCAGCGCGCGGCGTCGGGCTGGCTGGGCTTCGCGGCGCTGTCGGCCGTGCTGTCGGTGGCGATCTGGCGCACGTTCGGCACGGTGCCGCCACCCGCGGCACCCTCGGCGGCTGCCGTGC
>NZ_JAAGPK010000282.1:0-5857 GCF_017104685.1 Burkholderia sp. Tr-20355
TTGAAAAACGGGCACATGCTTGTCGCATGCACCCGCTCGTCCGGCAGCGCTCGCGCGCCGCCCCTGCCTTCCGCCGACCTTACGCCGACGGCTTGCGCGGCATCCCGAACCCGCCGAGCAGCGCCGCAACCTGACGCTTCGGCCCTTTCTTCTCGGGCTGTTGCGCGGGTTGTGCGTCGTCCGCCTGCTTCGCCGGCGCCGACGGCTCATACGGCTTCAGGAAGAAATCATCGACCGGCGCTTCGTGGCGACGGTGATGACCGCCGCGCTCGGAACCGCCCGACCGGCGCCCCGATGCGCCGCGATGCTCGTCGCGATCGCGACGGCCGCCTCGTTCGCCACCGCGTTCGCTGTTGCGATCGCCACCACGGTCACCACCGCGCTCGCCGCCGCGGTCGTCGTGACGATGGCGCGCCGGCTTGTCGAGCGTAAGCGTCTGCACGTCGAGCGGACGCTTGATCAGCTTCTCGATATCGGCAAGCTGCTTGCGCTCGTTCGGGCTGCACAGCGACAGCGCATCGCCCGTCGCGCCCGCGCGGCCGGTACGGCCGATCCGGTGCACGTAGTCTTCCGCGCTGAACGGCAGGTCGAAGTTGATCACGGCCGGCAGCTCGGCGATGTCGAGGCCACGCGCGGCCACGTCGGTCGCGACCAGTGCCTCGATCTCGCCGCGCTTGAACGCGTCGAGTGCCTGCATCCGCTCGATCTGCGTCTTGTCGCCGTGAATCGCCGACGCGACGACACCGTCGCGCTCGAGATTGCGCGCCAGGCGGCTCGCGCCGATCTTGCTGTTGCAGAACACGATCACCTGTTTCAGGCCGCGATCGCGCAGCAACTGCACGACGGCCGCCTGCTTGTCGCCTTCGGCGACGTCGTAGACGATCTGCGTGACGTTCGCGTTCGTCGAGTTGCTGCGCGCGACCTCGATCGTCTGCGGGCTGCGCAGGTAGGTCGACGCGAGCTTCTTGATTTCAGGCGAGAACGTGGCCGAGAACAGCAGCGTCTGGCGCTCCTTCGGCAGCAGGTTCAGGATGCGCTGCAGATCGGGCAGGAAGCCCATGTCGAGCATCCGGTCGGCTTCGTCGAGCACGAGGATCTGCACCTGGCCGAGGTTCGCGGTCTTCTGCTGCACGTGGTCGAGCAGGCGGCCCGGTGTCGCGATCAGGATCTCGACGCCGCGGCGCAGCTCCGCCGACTGCGGGTTCATGTCGACGCCGCCGAACACGACCGCGCTGCGCAGCGGCGTGTGCTTCGCATACGCGTGCACGTTCGCGGCGACCTGGTCGGCGAGTTCGCGGGTCGGCGTGAGGATCAGCGCACGCACGGGGTGGCGCGCCGGTGACGCGCTCGTGTTGGCCTGCGGCAGCAGGCGCTGGATGATCGGCAGCGAGAAGCTCGCGGTCTTGCCGGTGCCCGTTTGCGCGGCGCCCATGACGTCGCGGCCGGCGAGCACGACCGGAATGGCCTGCGCCTGGATCGGCGTCGGCGTCGTATAACCCTGCTCCGCAATGGCTTTCAGGATATCGGCGGCAAGGCCGAATTGGTCGAAGGTTGCGTCGACGGGCTTGGCGACAGAATCGGACATGGTGGCGTTTCGCTCAAAAGGCGCGGCGGGGACATCGTGCGTCAGGCCGGCCGGGCCTGCGCTCATCACAATTCGGAAATAGACGGAGCCGCGGCGCGCCGCGCGGCGCCGCTCTGGCGCTTGGGACCGGTTCAATGCGAACGCTGGACGCCAGGCCGTGCGGACTCCGTTCGGCGCGAATGCCGGCGGAAAGGGCCGTATTGTAGCACTGTGCGGCCGTCTGTCCGTGACAACGCCGCGAACGGCCGCACCGGCGGTTCGCGCGGCCGGCCGGTACAGGCCCGCGCGGGGCGACGCACGGCCCGCGCGGGCTATCCCGATCGGCCGGCGGCAATATCAGGGGACTGATCGCGGAGTGTCGCGTCCGGAGGCCCGCCGCCTGCCCGCGGAACGGGCGAACGGGCGGCCAGGCCCGGCAGCCGGTCGATGCGAGCGGCGCGTACGGTCCGCGACCGCGCCCGGCGCTCAGCCCTTCTTCTTTTTCTTCTCGACCTGCGCGCAATCGCCCAGCAGCGGCGGCGAATTCGGGTCGGCGATCTCGTCGCGCAGCGTCGCTTCCTTGCCCTTCGTCCACCACGTATAGCGGCCGGCCTGGTAGCGCGCGCCCGACGCCGACACGGTGTCGACGAACAGCATCTGCTTCCCGTTGACCGGCACGAGCGCGAAGCTCTGGCCGTTGCCCGCGAGCCAGTACGACACGCGCACGGGCTGCTTCTGGTTCGCGCACTGGTAGACGGCCTGCTGGCGTGCATCGGCATCGATTTCCTCGACGGTCAGCTGCGCGGCGTGCGCGACGGAAACGGCAGTGCCCGCAAGCGCGAGCG
This sequence comes from Burkholderia sp. Tr-20355, assembly GCF_017104685.1. Classification (NCBI taxonomy): domain Bacteria; kingdom Pseudomonadati; phylum Pseudomonadota; class Betaproteobacteria; order Burkholderiales; family Burkholderiaceae; genus Burkholderia; species Burkholderia sp. Tr-20355. The sequence continues at coordinate 2,410 of NZ_JAAGPK010000282.1, forward strand.
CGGCAAGGGTGTGGCGAATCATGCAGGTCCTCTCACGAGACGGGTGGAAGCGCGCCCTCCCGGAGCGCGCGATTACTGTTGACGGGCGATCGTCCCGGCTGGCGGGGATCAGGGATCGATGACGTCGGCGCACGCGTCGGTCGGCGCCGCCGCGACGTGGCCGACGAGCGGCACGATCTTGAGCCCGGCCGAAGCCACCCGGCACGGCGCGGCCGCGAGGCCGCAACCCGCGAGACTCGCGACGAGCGCCAGCGCGGCGCCCAGCTTGCCGATACGCAACCACCTCGACGCCATCGCCCTCTCCTCGTTCCGTCAGCGGACCGACACGGGCCGGACGGCCGCGGCGGCGCGCTTCGCGCGTTCGCGGGCTTCGTCGACGGTCGCGCCGGTCGCCAGCGCGACGCCCATGCGCCGCTTCGCAAAACTTTCCGGCTTGCCGAACAGGCGCAGGTCCGCGCCCGGCACCGCGAGCGCGTCGCGTACGCCTTCGAACGCGATCCCGCGCTCGTCGAGCCCGCCGTAGATCACGGCCGACGCGGCCGGGGTCCCGAGCGCCGGATCGACCGGCAGCCCGAGAATCGCGCGCGCATGCAGCTCGAATTCCGACTGGCGCTGCGACGCGAGCGTGACGAGGCCCGTATCGTGCGGCCGCGGGCTCACTTCCGAGAACCACACGTCGTCGCCGCGCACGAACAGCTCGACGCCGAACAGCCCGCGCCCGCCGAGCGCCTCGGTGACCTTGTGCGCGATCTCGCGCGACTTCTCGAGCGCCACCGCGCTCATCGGCTGCGGCTGCCACGATTCGACGTAGTCGCCCGCGACCTGCACGTGGCCGACCGGCTCGCAGAAGTAGGTGCGCGTGGCGAGCGTCGCCGGGTCGATCGCGCGCACGGTCAGCTGCGTGATCTCGTAGTCGAAATCGATGAAGCCCTCGACGATCACGCGGCCGTGGTTCACGCGCCCGCCCGCCATCGCGTAGTCCCACGCGGCCTTCACGTCGGCGTCGGTCTTCACGACCGACTGCCCCTTGCCCGACGACGACATCACGGGCTTCACGACGCACGGCATGCCGATCTTCGCAACCGCCGCGCTGAAGGCCTCGAACGAATCCGCGAACGCATACGGCGACGTCGGCAGGCCGAGCTCCTCGGCCGCGAGCCGGCGGATCCCTTCGCGATTCATCGTGAGCTGTGTCGCGCGCGCGGTCGGGATCACCTCGGCAAGACCGGCCGTCTCGATCGCCGCGAGCGCGTCGGTGGCGATCGCCTCGATCTCCGGCACGATCAGGTGCGGACGCTCGGCCTCGACGATCGCACGCAGCGCGGCGGCGTCCGTCATGTCGATCACGTGCGCGCGATGCGCGACCTGATGGCCCGGCGCGTCCGGATAGCGGTCGACCGCGATGACTTCGACACCGAGACGCTGCAACGCGATGATGACTTCCTTGCCGAGCTCGCCGGCGCCGAGCAGCATGACGCGCGTGGCCGAGGGTGAAAGCGGCGTACCGAGCCGCTGACCGATCTGCATGTGATTTCCCGCTTCTGGTGGAGGACGAAAACGGCTCCGATGTTAACACGCGCGATGACGCCGGTTGGGGGCGTTTCGACGCGCCGGCGCCCGACCGCGCACGACGCGCAGGCACGCTGCGAACGTTTTCATGCGTGAAGTGTCGGCTCGCCTGCCGCGGGGCGGGTGCGTTACTCTTACGCCTTGATCAGAATCCGATGAGGAACGAGGCTCATGTCCCACCTGTCCGCCGCCGCACGCGCACGCACCGGCCTGGTTCGCCCGTTGCGCGCGCCGCTCTGCGCGTTGACGCTTGCCACGCTTCTCGCCGCCTGCGCGATGCCGACCCATCCCGATTCCGCCGCCCCCGCGCCCGACCCGTACAACCCGGCCGCCGTCCAGCTGCTCGACGACACGAGCTGGGAACTCACCAGCTGGACGAATGCCGACGGCACGCCGCGCGCGATCCCGCACGGCGACAACGGCGAGCCGATCAAGCTCGCGCTGTCGACCGAGTCGGGCATCCGGCGCGCCAGCGGGTTCTCGGGCTGCAACCGCTACACGGGCACCTACGCGATCAAGAACGGCCTGCTGAGCTTCGGGCCGCTCGCCGGCACGCGGATGGCCTGCCCGAATTCGCTCGGCGGCCAGCTCGAGCGCGCGTACCTCGACGCGCTTGCGCACGTCGACAAGACCGGCGTGCAGATGCGCGAGCCGCAGCAATTGCAGATCGTGACCAGCGCCGGCGCAACGCTCGTTTTCACGCACCGGAGCCCTTGATGCATCACGCACGCGAAGGCTGGCCGACCGCCTTCGCGTCGCGTGTCGCGCGCGTGTGCCGGCCGCACGCGCCGCACGGCGTGAACCGAATTCACGTCGCCCGGGAATCTTGTTCGCCGGCCGGTTAAACTCGGCGGGTCGCGCCTCGCGCGCCCCTCCCTACTCCTGTTTCAAAGCATGCACACGGTAGTCTTCGGCTGGTTCGGCATCTCCGCCGTCTGGTTCCTCCTTCTCTTCTGGCGTCTCGTGCAGGCGATGCTGCCCGGCGGCGGCGGGCTCGCCGGCCGCGGCTCGATCCGCCTGTGGCTCGGCTTCGTCGCGGTATTCGTCGCGAGCTGCACGCTGACGAGCCCGCTGTCGGGCCCCGACACGAACGCGCTCGGCCATGCGTTCTCGGCGGGCTTCGCACACGTACTCGGTCCGATCGGCACGCCGGTCGCGATGGTCGTCCTGTTCTTCGCCGGGTTGCCCTGGCTGACCGGCATCGGCTGGCGGCAGTTCGCCGCGTGGGTCGACACGTCGTTCGGCGTCAAGCTGTCGCGCGACGGCGGCGACGACGACGCGCGCGGGATCGCCGACCTGCCGCGCAGCGCGCTGCATCGCGACGACGACCTCGTGCAGCCGACCACCGCGCATACCGTCAACTCGATGGCGCCGCGCCAGAACGGCCGGTATTCACGCCCGACGCTGTGGAAACCCGATCCGCAGGCGCGGCCGAAGCCGCGCGGCAAGACGCCGCCGCGGCCGCACACGGAACCCGTCGCGCCGTCGGGCTGGCTGAAGCCGACCGTGCCGCAGCGCACGCCGGTGGCGCCCGCGTCTCCCGCCCGCCACACCCCACTCGCCCCCGTCCGCGCGCGGTACGCCGCCGCCGCCCCGGCTCCGTCCACGTGCGTGCTCCCCGCGCTGTGCCACGTCCCCGCGCCGCCCAGCCTGCACCTCCCCAGCCTCCTGCGCCCGCCCCCCCCACCCCCCCATCGCCCCGCCACCGACCGCCCCCGCCCCATCCCCCCCCCACCTCTCCTCGCCCTGCCCCCCCGGCTGCACGGTCAGCGCGAGCGCTTCCGGCACCTCGACGATCAGCCACAGCGTCGACAGCCCCGCGATCTTCGCGAGCGTCTGACCGGGTGCCACCATCGCGCCGTCGCGCACGTTCAGCTCG
>NZ_JAAGPK010000283.1:0-5385 GCF_017104685.1 Burkholderia sp. Tr-20355
TTCCTCGTGGCGCATGTAGCGCGCGGCGCGCGCCCGCTCGGCGTCGCCGAGCGCCGCATACGCGGGCGACGACAGCGGCACGCGCCAGTCGAAATCGATACGCGCGACCCGCACGCCGGCACGGAATGCGGCCTCCGGCAGGTCGAGCGCGTGCACGCGCCACGCGCGGGGCGTGTCGAGCGGGGAAGCGGATTCGGACGGAGTGGACATCGACACGCGCAGCCTGTGCTGTGAATGGAAACGTCCGATGTTAATCGATCGCGCCGGCCGGCAACCGGCGCGGCAGGACCGGGAAGCGGATCGCGACGGGGCGATGCGCGGCGGGCGCCACGTCAACCGTTCGCGGCCACACCCGGCACGCCGCCGGCCGCTATCGGCCCGCGCGACGCCGGGTGAAGCGCATGCACGGCGCCCGGCGCATCGGCCGGCAGCACGCCGTGTTGCAGCCAGTACAGCGCGACGGGCCACAGCGAGTCGGTGAAGCGGCTGTGGAAAAACGCGAAATGACCGATCGCGTCGACGCCGATGTCGGCCGGCGCGATCCTCAGATGCGTGACGTTGCTGCCCGTGTAGTAGTCGACCAGCCGCTCGATCGCCTCGACCGTGCCGAACGCGTCGTCGTCGATGCCGATCGCGAGCATCGGCGCCGACAGCCCCGCGAAGCGCGCGGGCACCGCGGCGCGGCCGACGGTCCCGGTATCGAGCACGCCGCCGATGTAGCCATCCTCGAAACGCGGCTGCGCGCGCGCCCACGACAGCGCGACCCCGCGCGGCGTGTCCTCCATCCAGCCGAGCCGCTTCGCGGGCACATAGCCGAACACGGCCGCGAGCGCGGGCATCGCGACATGCCACTTCCACCACATGCGGCGCCGCTCGGCCGGCAGGTAGTCGCGCCAGTACGCATACTGCGCGCCGACGGTCACCGCATGCCGCACGTGTACGTTCGATGCCGCGAGCCCGAGCAGGCAGCCGCCGATGCTGTGCGCGACGACATCGAGCGGCTGGCCGGGAAACGCGTCGCGCGCATACTGCAGCGCGGCTTCGCAATCGAGCCGCCCCCAGTCGAGCCAGGTCGCGTGCAGCTTCGCGAGCTGCGCGGGGCGTGAAGCGCCGATCCCGCGATAGTCGTAGACGAGCACGTCGCGCCCCTGCGCGAACAGCCAGGCCGCGAAACGGAAGTAGTAGTCGCAGCGTACCGACGTCGCGCAATTGACGACCGTGACGGGCCGCACGGCGCCGCCGCCGCGATGGCGCCACACATGGCCACGCAATTCGTAACCGTCGGCCGCGCGCAGCGTCACGGGCTCCGGCGGCCATGCGCCCGCCGCGCGACTGCGCTGCGCCGCCCCGCTTCCTTCGTTCGAAATCGTCATCCTGTCTCCTGTCGGCCCAAGTTAGCGCTTTAGCGCTGACTCGAACCCCATGCTCTGCGGTCGGCGCCAAGTTGGCGCTTTAGCGCTGACTCGAACCCCATGCCTCGCGGTCGGCCCGAGTCAGCGCTTCAGCGCCTACCCATCCCCCTGCCTCGCGGCCGCCCCGCGCCCGTCGTCAAGCCTCCATTGAACTTGACGCGTGGCGCGTTCTCAACCAATCTTGCTGCTCCGTTCGCATGAGTCACGCGCATGTCAACGCCGCTCGTCCGTCTTCCGTCGCTCGATCTCGTCCGCGGTTTCGTCGCGGTCGGCCGCCGCATGAGCATCACGCTCGCCGCGCAGGACCTGTGCGTCACGCAGTCGGCGGTCAGCCGCCAGATCCACGCGCTCGAGGCGCATCTCGGCGTCGCGTTGCTGCAGCGCGGCTACCGGAAGATCGCGTTCACGCCGCAAGGCGAGCGACTGTTCCGCGTCGCGGATGCGGCGCTGCACGGCCTGCAGGACACCGTCGCGTCGCTCGCCGCCGCGCGCGAACGCCAGCCCGTCACGATCACCGCCAGCATCGGCGTCACCGCGCTGTGGCTGTTGCCGCGGCTCGGGCGGCTGCAGGCGCGCCTGCCCGCGGTCGACCTGCGCGTCGCCGCGAACGACAAGGTACTCGATTTGCGCACCGAAGGCATCGACCTCGGCATCCGCTATTGTTCGCGCGACCGCGCGCCGGCCGGCGCGCTGCGCCTGTTCGACGAGATCGTCGTCCCCGTCGCGCATCCCGCGCTCGCCGCGCGGCCGGTCACGCGCGCGGCCGCGATCGCCGACCACGTGCTGCTCGAATTCGACGGACCGCCGCAACCGCAGCTGCAGTGGCACGCGCACCTGCATGCGGCCGGGCTGGGCGACGCGCGCCCGAAAGGCGTGCTGCGCTTCAACCAGTACGACCAGGTGATCCAGGCCGCGATCGCGGGCCAAGGCGTCGCGCTCGGCCGGCTCGCGCTCGTCGCGCCGATGCTCGCGGACGGGCGGCTCGCGGTGCTCGGCCCGCACACGCAGGCGCTGACGGATACGTACGGCTACTGGCTGTTCCAGCACGATCCGGCCCCGCGCCGCGAAGTCGTCGAGGTGCGCGACTGGATGCTCGCCGAGGCCGCCGAATGCGATGCGGCGATGCGCGCGTACGACACGACGTCACCGGCGTAAGCCGCCGCCCGCGACTGCAGGCAGCGCCGCCGCACCCTCGCATTCCCGATGCGCATGCCAACCTGACCGAATGATCGCTTGAGCGATCGCGGGCCCGATCGTCTAATCGGATCGAGCGCGGCCGTTTCGACCGCGCACCTTCATCCGGAGACACGCATGACCCCGATCGAGCAGGAAGTCCGACGCCGCTGGCTGCCCGTGCTCGCCGGCGGCCTGATCATGGGCGCCGCGCTCGGCATCCGCCACGTGCAAGGCCTGTTCCTCGCGCCCGTCTCGCTCGACCACGGCTGGTCGCGCGAAGCGTTCGGCCTCGCGCTGGCGCTGCAGAACCTGGTCTGGGGCGTCGCGCAGCCGTTCACGGGAATGATCGCCGACCGCTTCGGCTCGGTGCGCGTGATCGTCGCCGGCATGCTGCTGTACGCGGCCGGGCTCGTCACGATGGCGCATGCGGCCACGACCGGCCTGTTTACGGTCGGCGCCGGGCTCGTGATCGGCATCGCGCTGTCGGGCTCGGCCTTCGCGTCGATCTACGGTGCGCTGAGCCGCCTGTTTCCGCCCGAGCGGCGCGGCTGGGCGCTCGGTGTCGCGGGCGCGATCGGCGGGCTCGGCCAGTTCTGCATGGTGCCCGTCGCGCAGGCGCTGATCGGCGGCATCGGCTGGCGGCACGCGTTCATCGCGCTGGCGCTCGTCGCGGCGCTGCTCGCGCCGCTCGCCGTGCTGCTGCGCGACCGCCCCGTGCAGACGGCCGATGCCGCCGCCGGCCCCGGCCAGTCGATCGGCGAGGCCGTGCGCGAGGCATTCGCGCATCGCGGCTTCTGGCTGCTGAACGCGGGGTTCTTCGCGTGCGGTTTCCAGCTCGCGTTCATCGCGACGCACCTGCCCGCGTACCTGCTCGACCACGGGCTGCCCGCGCGCCATGCAAGCGTCGCGCTCGCGCTGATCGCACTGACCAACGTGGCGGGCACCTACGCGTGCGGCCATCTCGGCGGGCTGCTGCGGCGCAAATACGTGCTGTCGGTGCTGTACCTCGTGCGCGCGCTCGCGATGGCGGTGTTCGTCGCCGCGCCGCTGTCGCCCGCGAGCGTCTACGTCTTCGCGGCGGTGATGGGATTCACGTGGCTCGGCACGGTGCCGCTGACGAACGGCGTGATCTCTCAGGTGTTCGGTGTGCGCTACATCGCGACGCTGTTCGGCTTCGTGTTCTTCGGGCACCAGCTCGGCAGCTTCTTCGGCGTCTGGCTCGGGGCCGTCGTATACGACGCGACGCACTCGTACATGCCGCTGTGGATCGGCTCGATCGCGCTCGGCGTGCTCGCGGCGCTGCTGCACCTGCCGATCAACGACGCGCGCGTCGCGCGGCCTGCGTCGGGCAACGCGGCATGGGCCTGATCCGTGCGGCGCTGACCGCCGGCACGCTCGCGTTCGTCACGTGGTGCGGCGCGGCCTACTTCGGTCCGGACGTCGCGTATGCGCTGCTCGAACACGTCGCGTTCTGCAACTGACGTGTCAAACCGCGCCGCGCGAACGCGCGGTCAACGCCGCTTCGGCAATGCGGCCAGCGCATCGAGCGCACGGGCGCGTGCGGCCGCATGCTCGACGAGCGGTTCCGGATAGTCGACGCCGAGCCGCACGCCGGCCGCCTCGCGCTCCAGCGGCGACGCATCCCACGGCGCATGGATCGACGCGTTGTCGAGGCCCGCGAGTTCGGGCACCCAGCGCCGCACGTAGGCGCCGTCCGGATCGAACTTCTGTCCCTGCGCGACCGGATTGAAGATGCGGAAATACGGTGCGGCATCGGCGCCGCAGCCGGCCACCCACTGCCAGCTCGCCGCGTTGTTCGCCGGGTCCGCGTCGACCAGCGTGTCCCAGAACCACGCTTCGCCCGCGCGCCAGTCGAGCAGCAGATGCTTGATCAGGAACGAGGCGACGACCATCCGCACACGGTTGTGCATCCAGCCGGTCGCCCACAGTTCGCGCAGGCCCGCATCGACGAGCGGATAACCGGTCAGCCCGCGCTGCCACGCGTGCAGCGCGGCGGGATCGTCGCGCCACGGCATCGCATCGAACTGCGCGCGGAAGTTGTCGGTCGCGAGCGCCGGGAAGTGATACAGCAGCGTGTAGCTGAATTCGCGCCAGCCGAGTTCGCTCAGGAATTTATCGGCGTCCGCGGCATAGGCCGCGCCGCCGGCATGCGCGGCGCCCTGCACCGCATGCCATACCTGTCGCGGCGACACGTTGCCGAAGCGCAGGAACGGCGACAGCCGGCTCGTCGCGGGGCGATCGGGACGGTCGCGCGCGTCCGCGTAGCCGGCGAGCGAGGTCGTCACGAATGCGTCGAGCCGCGCGTGCGCGCCGGCCTCGTCGGGTGCCGGCCATGCATCGCGCAAGCCGCCGGCCCAGTCCGGCGCATCCGGCAGCAGCGCGAGCGCGTCGAGCGACAGCGCGCGGTCGCGCACGGCTTCGGGCCACGGATGAAACGCGATCCGCCCGGGCTCCGGCAGCGGCGCGGCGACCGTGCGATCGCGGCGCGCCGCCCGCCAGTACGCCGTGAACACCTGGTACGGGCCGCCGCTGCCCGTCAGCACCTCCCACGGCTCGTTCAGCAGGCTGCCGTTGCTGCTCTCGACCGTGACGCCGCGCGCCTTGAGCGACGTCTTCAGCGCCGCGTCGGCGTCGCGCTGCGGCTGCGCATAACGACGGTTCCAGTACACGGCTGCCGCACGCGTATCGTGCACGACACGTTCGATCTCGCGCGGCGCGTCGCCGCGCAGCAGCAGCAGGCGTCCGCCATGACGCGCGAGCGCGGCATCGAGCCCGG
>NZ_JAAGPK010000284.1:0-234 GCF_017104685.1 Burkholderia sp. Tr-20355
TAAAAAAAAAAAAAAAAAAAATAGCGTTCGTCTATCTGACACGCGAATCGCACAGCCTGCATCCACATGCTTGCTCGTGCCGGCGTGTCCATCTCGTTCACACGTTACACCTACTCTGCCACTGCACCGTTACCCACTGCTCTATGCAAGCGCACTATCTCCGTCGCGAGTACTGACGTTCCTACCGTCACATCACGCGCACTACGCTCTAGTCCAGGCTTCCCAACTAGTACT
>NZ_JAAGPK010000285.1:0-5634 GCF_017104685.1 Burkholderia sp. Tr-20355
CCATCGTCGACGCTCCCTCCACGCGCATCGCGACCTGAAAAAGCAGAATGGAAAGGTCGAAGTAATACATATGTAATTATTCGGTGCGACGATCGCGCACCGTTCGATCCCGTGCGGCACGGCCCCCTGCCGCGCCGACGGACCGACCGCCCCTTTTCCGACTCCCGTTTCGAAGGTTCATCGACATGCTCTTCAAGCGCCCGACCTCTCCGCGCTACGTCCCGTTCGCCTGTGCCGCCGCGTTCCTGCTCGCCGCGTGCGGCGGCGACGATCTGACGCGCGATCCCGCCCAGCCGATTTCCGCGAAGGTCCAGGTGGTCGGCCATCGCGGCGCGAGCGCGCTGCGCCCCGAACACACGCTGGCGTCGTACCGCAAGGCGATCGAGGACGGCGCGGACGTGATCGAGCCCGACCTCGTGTCGACGCGCGACGGCGTTCTCGTCGCGCGCCACGAGAACGAGATCTCGGGCACGACGAACGTGTCCGCGCTGCCGCAGTTCGCGAGCCGCAAGGCGACCAAGACGATCGACGGCGCGCAGCTGACCGGCTGGTTCACCGAGGATTTCACGCTCGCCGAACTGAAGACGCTGCGCGCACGCGAGCGCATTCCGCAGGTGCGCCCCGCGAACACCGCGTACAACGACCAGTTCGAAATCCCGACGTTCGACGAGATCGTCGCGCTCGCGAAGCAGATGTCCGCGCAGACCGGCCGCACGATCCATCTGTATCCGGAAACCAAGCATCCCACCTACTTCCAGTCGATCAATCTGCCGCTCGAGGACCGTCTCGTCGACGCGCTGCTGAAGGATACCTACACGTCGCGCACGGCGACCGTCTACATCCAGTCGTTCGAGGTCGCGAACCTGAAGACGATCCGCAACCGGATCAAGTCGACCCAGCCGAACTGGAAGCTCGTGCAGCTGATGGACGAAGCCGGCCAGCGCCCGTACGACTTCGTGAAGGCGAACGACAAGCGCACCTACGGCGACCTGTCGACGCGCGACGGCATGCGCGAGATCGCGACCTATGCGAACGGCGTGGGGCCGTACAAGACGTCGATCATCGCGGTCGCCGCGGACGGCACGCTGCAGCAGCCGACACCGTACGTGCGCGACGCGCACGAGGCCGGCCTCGTCGTGCATCCGTACACGTTCCGCCCGGAGAACAACTTCCTGCCCGTGTCGCTGAAGGATGGCGGCACGCCGGCCACGCGCAACACGGCGGGCTCGGTGCGCGAGATCCAGGCGTACCTGCGCGCGGGTATCGACGGCTTCTTCACCGACGATCCGGCCGTCGGCCGCACGGCCGTCGATACGTTCAAGCGCTGACACGCGCGAACCGGGCGCGGCCCGCCCGGTCGCACCGATGGGTCAGATCACGTTGAAGTGGTGCGTGCCGTCCCGCTTCAACTGGTCGACCAGCCCGTATTCCCAGTCGAGATACGCCTGCATCGCGGCGGCCGCATTGTCGGTGCCTTCGTACGGGCGCCGGTAGCGGTCAACGCGCGGCGACGCGAGACGCGTCTCGCCGCTTTCGAGCGGCAGTCCGGCGTCGATCCACGCGGCCGTGCCGCCGGTCAGCACCGAGATGCCGGCCGACGCCGGCAGCAGCGCGCGCGCATCGTCCGCCGCGAACCGCGCCAGCAGGCTCGATCCGCACGTGAACACATAGCGCTTCGCCGGCGGGATCGCGGCAAGCGCGTCACGCAACTGCGCACGCACGGCGAACCACGCGCCCGGAACATGGCGCTTCACGTAATTCGCGCTGGCCGTCACGTCGACGATCGCGAGTTCGCCGGGCGCCGCTTCCTTCAGCCAGCCCGCGAGCGTCGCGGGCGACACCTCGGTCGCGGGCGGCGTCGCCGGCACGTCGCGCGGCGGCTGGCCGCGCTCGCCGAACGCCGCCGCGCCGGCCGGTTCCACGACGCGCACGTCCCAGCCCATCTGCGCGAGCCACGACGCGGTCATGTCCGCGCGCACGCCGTCGTCGTCGGCGAGCACGATTCGCGCGCCGCGCACGGCCGCGTGATGATCGGTCTCCTGCACGAGCTGGCCGCCCGGCGTGCTCAGGAAGCCCGGCAGGTGGCCGGCCTCGTATTCCTCCGGCGTGCGAACGTCGAAGCGGTACAGAGTGCGGCCCGGCTCGTCGAGCGCCGCGACGTCGGGCAGCGCGATCCGCGGCACGCCGGCGCGTTCGGCCACCGCCCGGGCGGCCTGGCGCGCTTGCGCGCGCTGCGTCGCGTCGATCTCGTCCGGAAAGCGGCGCGCCGCGCCATGCTCGAGCGTCTGGCCGGCCAGCGTCCAGCCGATCGTGCCATTGCGCAGTGCCGCGACCGGATTCGGCAGCCCCGCGTTGACGAGCGACTGCGTGCCGATGATGCTGCGCGTGCGGCCCGCGCAGTTGACGATCACCTGCGTCGCCGGATTCGGCGCGAGCGCGCGCACGCGCAGCACGAGCTCCGCGCCCGGCACGCTCGTCGACGTCGGAATGGTCATCGTCTGGTATTCGTCGAACCGGCGCGCATCGACGATCACGACGTCGGCCTTCGCATCGATCAGCGCCTGCACCTCCTGCGCCGAAAGCGACGGCGTATGACGCTCGGCCTCGACCCATTCGCCGAACGACTTGCTCGGCACGTTCACGTCGATGAACAGTTCACCGCCCGCGGCCAGCCAGCCGGCGAGACCGCCGTCGAGCAACCGCACGTCGGTGTAGCCGAGCTGCGCGAGCTTCTCGGCCGCGCGCGGCGCGAGATCCTCGCCGCCCGCTTCGCCGAACACGACGATCGGCGTGTCGCGGCGCGGAATCCGCGTCCACGCGTCGAGTTCGAGTTTCGACAGCGGAAAATTGGCGGCCCACAGCGGATGGCCCCGCGCGTACGGATCTTCCTCCCGTACGTCGATCAGCGCGAGCTCGTCGCGGGCCAGCAGCCGCGCGCGCACCTCCTGGTACGACGCGACGGGAAAACGGGAAAGGGAATCGGCGGATTGCGTCACGATGTCTCTGAAAACGTTGAAGTCGGTGAAAAAAGCGAAACGGGTCGATCCGGGTGCTGCCGGCGCATGCCCGCACGGGCCGCGCCGACGGGCTCCGCGTCAGGCATTCGAATAGCCCGACACGAAAGGCTTCACGGTGCCGTCGTCCAGGAACACGGCACGCTCGACCTTGCCGATGTTCGCGCCGTACACGTGGATGCTGATCGACACGCGATCGGCGAACGCGTTGGTCACGCGATGCACGTCGCCGATGCGCGGCGACACGGCTTCGACCTCGCCCGGCGCCAGCCGCACGGCGTCGCCGGCCGGCACCGGCTTGCCTGCCGCGTCGAACCGGTAAGGCTGCGAGAACTCGCCGCCGCGCAGCATCCCGATCAGCCCCCACACCGTGTGGTTGTGGATCGGCGTCGTCTGGCCGGGCCCCCACACGAAGCTGACGACCGAGAACCGCTCGTCAGGGTCGAGATGCAGCAGGTATTGCCGATAGCGCTCGGGATCGGGCTGCGCGAACGCGTCGGGCAACCAGTCGTCGTGTTCGACGAGGGCGGCGAGCAGCGCGCCGCCCTCGTCGAGAATGCGCGCCTCGTTCGCGCCGGACGCGAGCAGCGTGCCCAGACCGTCGACGAACGGACGCAGCGGCGTCTGCTGCAACGAAAGCGTACTCATCGGCCGTCTCCTCGAATATGATGCCGAATATGATGGATCGTCATGATGCACCCGAAAGACCATGCAGAACAAACATGAAAATTAGCGATATCGATGCTTTTGCAGCGGTCGTCCGCTGCCAGACCCTGAGCCAGGCCGCGGCCGAGCTCGGGATGACGCAGCCCGCGATCACGCGGCGCGTCCAGAATCTCGAGGAAGCGCTCGGCGTGACCCTGCTCGACCGCAACACGAAGCCGCCGCGCCCGACCGACATCGGCCGGCGGGTCTTCGAGCAGTGTCGCGCGATCCTGCGCGAGGTCGATGCGCTGCGCGAGCTGACGGCCGGCGAGCAGCCGCCCGCCGGCGAATTCCGGCTCGGGCTCACGCAGGGACTCGGCGAACTGATGCTGCCCGCCCTGATCGCCGAACTCGCCGCGCAGTGGCCGGCGCTCGCGACCCAGGTCGCGACGGCCTGGGGCGGCGCGCTCGTCGAGCGCGTCGCGCGCCGCGAACTCGACGCGGCGCTCGTGTTCCTCGCACGCGAGATGGTGCTGCCGGCGCACGTCGAGGGCGAACGGCTGCTGGCCACGCGGCTCGTCGCGGTCGGCCGCAAGGGCGACTGGCCGCGCCGCAGCTACCGGCTCGCCGATTGCCACGCGCGCGGCTGGGTGCTCAATCCCGACGGCTGCGGCTTTCGCGCGGGGCTGCGGCGCGCGCTCGACGCGCAGGGCCTGCCGATGCCGGTCACGCTCGACGCCTACGGCCGCGACCTGCAACTGCAGAGCGTCGCGAACGGCTTCGGTATCGGGCTGATGCCGCTGCCGCTCGTCGAAGGCAGCCCGCTGCGCGACGCGCTCGACATCGTGCCGCTCGCCGATTTCAAGCCGCAGATCGATCTGTGGCTGCTGCGCCGGCACGATGCGGCCCGCTTCGACGCGCCGCTCGCGGCCGTTGCCGCGCATGCGCGCACGGCGTTCGCGGTACCCGAGCAGTCGCACGGCAAGGCCGCTTGACCGGACGGGGCGGCGCCTGCTGCGCGCCGCCCGGTTTCCCTGCGCGGCAACCCTGCCGCGCTCACGCATCGGGTCGACCGCGTTCGGCGTCGTCGCGTGGCGCTGCGCCCGCCCCGGCCGTCGTGTCGCTCGCGCTCGCCGCGTCGAGCGCTGCCCGCCCCGCCGCCACCGCGATCGCGTCGTCCTGCGGCGTATGCACGCGGCTGCACAGCACGTCGCGATAGTGGCGTTCGAGCGGATTGGCGCGGCTCAGCCCATGATTGCCCGACAGTTTCAACGCCTGCTCGACCGTGCGGATCGCGTGCTCGGTCACGGTTCGCTTGACGAGGCCGCTCGTCGTGACCGACGGCGCATTGCCCGCATCGGTGCGCGCGACGAGATCGTCGAGCAGCACGCGGTTCGTGTGCAGCCAGCCCTCGATTTCGCCGACCGCTTCCTGCACGCGCGGCAACGTCGCGAGCGGCGCACCGAGCCCGCTCGGCGCACGCGTCGTCGCGAATTCGACCAGCCAGTCGCGCGACGCCCGCGCGACCGCGTCGTACAGGCTGCCGAGCAGCACGACCATCCACGCCTGCTGGTCGGCCTGCGCGTCGGCATCCGCATGGGTCGCGGCCGACACGGCCCACTCTCCCGGTGCACGCACGTCGACCGCGTGATCGGCCGGCAGCCGCACGTCGTCGAAGACGACTTCGTGGCTGCCCGATGCGCGCAAGCCGAGGTGGTTCCAGCTTTCGATCACGCGGATGCGCTCGCCATCGGCGTCACGGTCGCGCGGCACGAGGAACACGCCGACGCGCGGCTCCCGTTCGTCGGTGCGCGCCCACACGGCCAGCCAGCGCAGTGCCGGAATGCCGGTGCTGTAGAGCTTGTGGCCGGACAGCCGCCAGCCGTCGCCGTCGCGGCGCGCGATGGTGGCCGGCAGCCCGCCGCGCGACGGCGATCCGAGCGCCGGCTCGACGCGCAGCGCGTTGATCAGCGCG
>NZ_JAAGPK010000286.1:0-5382 GCF_017104685.1 Burkholderia sp. Tr-20355
CCGCTGCTCAGCGGCGCGGTCGCCACGGCCGCACCCGCGATCGGCGCGGTGGCCGGTGCGCCCGCAACGGCGGCACCGCCCGGCGGCGCCACGCGCAGCAACTGGTCGACTTCGATCTGGTTCGGGTTCGCCAGGTTGTTCCACGACGCGATGTCGCGATAGTTCTGCCCGTTCTCGAGCGCAATCCGGTACAGCGTGTCGCCCGGTTTCACGCGGTAGAAGCCCGGCGGCGGCGGGCCGAGCGGCACCGCGGGCTGCGCGGCGCCGGTCGTGCCGAGCGAGCCGGAGCGATCGACGACAGGCGCGTTGTCGAGCCGCGTCGCACAGGCGGCCAGTAGCGTGGAGAGCGCAGCCACACAGATCGCGCGCTGGGCGAGCGTGAGCGGTTCCCTGGATCGGTTGTTTTGCATCGCGCGCAACATACTCATCGGTTTCAAATCACTCCGGATTTTAAAGGGACAAAGAAAACGCGATCAAGCCGGGACTCTCGCCATTGCGCGTGCGCGACGCGCTCGACGAGCGTGAGCACCTGGTGCTGCCCGCTCTGCGCGCCGACCGGCGCGACGAGCCGCCCGCCGATCGCGAGCTGCTCGAGCAGCGCCTGCGGCACGTCGAGCCCCGCCGCCGCGATCACGATCGCGTCGAACGGGGCCGCGGACGGCAGGCCGACACGCCCGTCGCCGTAGTGCAGACGGATGTTCGGCACGCGCAGCGGCCGCAGGTTCAGCTTGGCGCGCTCGTAGAGCGGCTTGATGCGTTCAATCGAATACACGTCGCGTGCCACGTGGCTCAGCACGGCGGCCTGATAGCCGCATCCCGTGCCGATCTCGAGGACGCGCTCGAGTGTGCGGCCGGCCATCGCGAGCTCGATCATGCGCGCGACGACCGACGGCTTGGAAATGGTTTGCTGGTGGCCGATCGGCAACGCCGAATCCTCGTAGGCCTGCGTCGCGAGCCCCGGATCCACGAACATGTGGCGCGGCACCGCGGCCATCGCGTCCAGCACGCGCGCGTCGGTCACACCGTTCGCACGCAGTCGTTCGACCATCCGCTCGCGCACCCGTTCCGACGTGAGCGCGAACGCGCCGGCCGGCGCGACGCTCGGCGCAGCCGGTTTCGGCATCGCGGGCTTCGGCGCGGTCGGCTTCGGCGCGGTCGCGGGCTTCGCGGCGACGGGACCGGGCAACGCCGATCGCCCGGCAGCGGGCTTTACCGCAACCGGTTTCAGTACGGCAGCGGGCTTGTCGGCCGCCTTCGACACCGCGCCCGCCGCATGGCGTTCACCGGTCCGACCTTCCGATTTGCGTGGCGCTCGCTTGAGATCTTCGAGCGCGAGCGGAAACCGCTTCGCGCGCTCGCCGCTCATGAAGCCCGCCCTCCGGCGCGCGCCCATTCGCGCGTCGCGGGCAGCATCTGCGTATGCGTGAGGTCGAGCTGCAGCGGCGTGATCGACACGAAACCGTTTGCGACGGCGTGGAAATCGGTGCCGTCGCTCGCGTCCAGCGCCGCGCCCGCCGCGCCGATCCAGTAGACCGGCTCGCCGCGCGGGTCGGTCTGGCGAATCACCGGCTGTGACGGATGACGCTTGCCCAGGCGCGTGACCTGCCAGCCCTTCAGCGCGTCGTACGGCAGGTTCGGAATATTGACGTTCAGCAGCGGGTTGCCCGGCAGCGGATGCGCGAGGTAGTGCTCGACGATTTCCGCGGCGACGCGCGCGGCGTCCGCCAGATGGGCCCAGCCCTTGTCGGCCAGCGAGAAGGCGATGGCCGGCACGCCGAACATGATGCCTTCGGTGGCGGCCGCAACTGTCCCTGAATAGAGCGTGTCTTCGCCCATGTTCTGGCCGTTGTTGATTCCGGAAACGACGAGATCCGGCCTCGCGCCGGCCATCCCCGTCAACGCGACGTGCACCGAATCGGTCGGCGTGCCGTTCACGTAGAAGAAACCCGTACCCGCCGCACGCTGCACCGACAGCGGCCGCGACAACGTGAGGGAATTCGACGCGCCGCTGCAGTTCTGCTCGGGCGCGATCACCGTGAGCTCGCCCAGCGGCTGCAGCGCTTCGCTGAGCGCGGCGAGACCGGGGGCAAGATAGCCGTCGTCGTTGCTGAGTAGGATTCGCATCCGGCGATTGTAACCGAGGAAAGATGGCGCGAGAGCGACAGTCCGGCGAGCGCGGACGGACGGGGCACGCATGCGCGCACGGTGCGCCGCCGCATTGCGCGGCGGCCTTCCGCATGCCCGGGAAAACGCGTGGCTGCCCCGGGTTTTCCTTCTCGAAAGCCGTCCCGTCGCGGATCTGGCGCGACGCGACAGGTCCGCGGGCGCTTCCCCTAGATCGCGCCCGCTTCGCGCAGCGCGGCGATCGCCTGCGCGTCGTAGCCGAGGCCGCGCAGCACCTCGTCCGTATGCTCGCCGAGTTCCGGCCCGAGCCAACGCGTTTCACCCGGCGTATCCGACAGCTTCGGCGTGATGTTCGGCAGCGGAATGTCGGTACCGTCGGCCAGCTTGAAACGCTGGATCATCTGCCGCGCGACGAACTGCGGATCGGTGAACATGTCGGCGGCGCTGTAGATGCGCCCGGCCGGCACGTCGGCCGCGTTGAGCACGACGAGCGCCTCGTCGATCGTGCGCGGCGCGAGCCACGCGGCGATCGCGTCGTCGATCTCCCGCGTACGCGGCACGCGCCCGTCGTTTTGCGCAAGCGCGGGATCGTCGGCGAGGTCGTCGCGTTCGATGGCCTTCATCAGCCGCTTGAAGATCGGGTCGCTGTTGCCGCCGATCACGATGCTGCCGTCGCGGCACGCATAGGTGTTCGACGGCACGATGCCCGGCAGCGACGCGCCGGTGCGCTCGCGCACCATCCCGTACACGCCGTATTCGGGCACCACGCTTTCCATCATGTTGAAGACGGCCTCGTATAGTGCAACGTCGACCACCTGCCCCGCGCCGCCGTTGACCTTGCGGTGATGGAGCGCCATCAGCGCGCCGATCACGCCGTGCAGCGCGGCGATCGAATCGCCGATCGAGATGCCGATGCGCGGCGGCGGCAGATCGGGATAACCGGTGATGTGACGCAGCCCGCCCATCGATTCGGCGATCGCGCCGAAGCCGGGCCGGTCGCGGTACGGGCCCGTCTGACCGTAGCCGGACAGGCGCACCATCACGAGGCCCGGGTTGTCGGCCGACAGCACGTCGTAGCCGAGCCCGAGCTTCTCGAGCAGGCCCGGACGGAAGTTTTCGATCACGATGTCGGCCTCGCTCGCGAGCTGACGCGCGATCGCCTTGCCGGCGTCGGCTTTCAGGTTGAGCGTGACCGATTTCTTGTTGCGCGCCTGGACGGACCACCACAGCGACGTGCCGCCCTGCTCCGGGTGGAGCTTGCGCCACTTGCGCAGCGGGTCGCCGCCGTTCGGATCCTCGATCTTGATCACTTCCGCGCCGAATTCGGCGAACAGCCGCGACGCGAACGGCCCCGCGATCAGCGTTCCGAATTCGAGCACTTTGACGCCCGCGAGCGGGCCCTGGGTGGTGCTCATGTGTCTCCCTGGCATGAGGAACGGCGCCGCCTGCCGGCGGCGCCCGGCTTACATCGTGCGGCGATCGAGCATCGCGCGGGCGATGGTGCCCGCGTCGACGTATTCGAGCTCGCCGCCGACCGGCACGCCTCGCGCGAGACGCGTGACCGCGAGGCCGCGCGCCTTCAGCGTCTGGCCGAGGTAATGGGCGGTGGCTTCGCCCTCGTTCGTGAAGTTGGTCGCGAGGACGACCTCCTTGACGACACCGTCGGACGCGCGCCGCACGAGGCGGTCGAAATGGATTTCCTTCGGGCCGATCCCGTCGAGCGGGCTCAGTCGCCCCATCAACACGAAATACAGCCCGCGGTACGTCATCGTCTGCTCGAGCATGATTTGATCGGCAGGCGTCTCGACGACGCACAGCAGCGTCGGATCACGCTCCTCGTCGCTGCAGACCTCGCAGATCTGCGCTTCGGTGAACGTGTTGCACTTCTCGCAGTGCTGCAGGTGCTCGGTCGCGAACAGCAGCGACCGGCCGAGCCGCTCCGCGCCCTCGCGGTCGTGCTGCATCAGGTGGACCGCCATGCGCTGCGCGGATTTCGGCCCGACGCCGGGCAGCACGCGCAACGCTTCGACGAGAGCGGACAGGGCGGACGGCTGTTTCATACGGCGGCAAACGGTGGCACGGACGCCGCGCTCAGAACGGCAGCTTGAAGCCCGGGGGCAGCGGCAGGCCCGACGTCATGCCGCTCATCTTTTCCTGCGACGTCGCTTCGGCCTTGCGCACCGCGTCGTTGAACGCCGCGGCGACGAGATCCTCGAGCATGTCCTTGTCGTCCGCGAGCAGGCTCGGGTCGATCGCGACGCGACGCACTTCGTTGCGGCACGTCATCGTCACCTTGACGAGGCCGGCACCCGACTGCCCTTCGACTTCGATCAGCGCAAGCTGCTCCTGCATCTTCTTCATGTTTTCCTGCATTTGCTGCGCTTGCTTCATCAGTCCGGCGAGGTTGCCTTTCAACATGGGAATACTCCTTCTTGATCGTGTGAAAACCGGCACGCGGCGCGTGCCGGCCAATGTGTGCGGGGCGTGATTGTGCCTGTCGCGGGGCGGTCAGTTCAATGCAGCGTCGGCGGCACGCCGTCCGGCGCCGAATCGGCGAGCGGACGGATCGAGCCGTCGACGATGCGCGCACCGAAGTCGCGCACGAGCTGCTGGACGAACGGATCGCCGTGAATCTCCTGCTCGGCCTCGCGCTGGCGTGCCGCGCGCGCGGCCGCGTCGAGCGCCGCCGCGGTGCGCCGCGCGGGCCCGACCTCGACGGCTACCTCGACCGGCTTGCCGAGCGCATCGGCCAGCGCCGCCTTCAGCTTCGCCACCTGCGCGGCATCCGCGTACTGCGGCACCGGCACCGAAAGTTTCAGGGTGGTCGCATCGACGGCCGTCAGTTCGCTGTTGAACGCGAGCTGGTACGCGACGCCCTTCAGCGGCAGGCGCGCGGCCAGCGCCGGCCATTCGCCGTCGAAACCGACCGGATCCAGCGCGATCGCGGGCGGCAACGGGCGCGTGTCGACCGGCGCGGACGGACGCGCTTCCGCCGGCTTCGGCGTCACGCGCACATCGTCGGGGCCGCTGTCGAACACCGGCACGAAGCCGTCGTCAGGGCCGCCGAACATCTCGTCGGCGCTGAGCGGCACGTAGTCGTCGGGCGGGATGTCCTCCCACGGTGGCGACGTCGGGCGCGCATCGGCAGCCTGCGGCGCACGGGCGGCAGCACGCGGCGTCGGCACCTGCACGGCGGGACGCGGCGCGGCCGGCTTTTCGACGACCGGCTGGGCGGCCGGCTTCGGCGCGGCGCCCGCA
>NZ_JAAGPK010000287.1:0-5312 GCF_017104685.1 Burkholderia sp. Tr-20355
TGCGCGGCCGACATGCCGCCCGTCGCGCCGGCGTCCGAACTGGCCCCGCCGCCGTTGTCGCCCTTCTTCTGGCAGCCCGCGCCCGCCGCCAGGCCCGCAATCAGGATGCCGGCGAAGACGGCTCGCGATACGTGACGAAATGAATATCGCTGCATGACACCTCCGCTGATGTCGATGTGGATGGAACCCGCTGACCCGCAATTTGCGTGCCGCCGCCCGGCCGCCGCGGCCGCCGCGGCCGCGCGCGCTCCATTCATTTTTCAAATGACACCCAGCCGAATATTTAATTTCCCATCGTCGCGACCGCCTTCCATACTCGCGAACAAATCCGAGACATAACGTCCACGGCGGCCCGGGCCGGCACGGCGTACCCACGCCGCCGGTTTCGCGCCCCGCACATGGAAGGAGACAACGGCGTGCAACTGGAAGCCACCCACCGCCCGGGCATCGTGCTCGGCGCGGACGACGCATCGCATCGAACCGATCCGGCCGCGCGCGACCCCGCGCTGAGCCCGCGGCTGCACAATCCCGACCTCGCGCCGACCCGGGCCGAAGGCCGGACGTGGGGCCGCTACAGCATCTTTGCGCTGTGGACCAACGACGTGCACAACATCGCGAACTACTCGTTCTCGATCGGGCTGTTCGCGCTCGGCCTGTCGGGCTGGCAGATGCTCGCGTCGCTCGCGATCGGCGCGGTGCTCGTGTACTGCTTCATGAACCTCACCGGCTACATGGGCCAGAAGACCGGCGTGCCGTTCCCGGTGATCAGCCGGATGAGCTTCGGCATCTACGGCGCGTTGCTGCCCGCGATGATCCGCGCGGTGATCGCGATCGCGTGGTTCGGCATCCAGACCTATCTCGCGTCCGTCGTGCTGCGCGTGCTGCTTACCGCGATCTGGCCCGGCCTCGCCGCGTTCGACCAGAATGCGATCCTCGGGCTGTCGACGCTCGGCTGGATCACGTTCGTCGCGATCTGGCTCGTGCAGATCGGCATCCTCACGTACGGGATGGAAATGGTCCGCAAGTACGAGGGGCTCGCGGGCCCGGTGATCCTCGTCACGACGCTGTCGCTCGCCGCGTGGATGTTCAGCCGCACGGGCGGCCATCTCGCGATGTCGATCGGCAAGCCGATGACGGGCGTGAAGATGTGGACGGAAATCTTCGCGGGCGGCTCGCTGTGGCTCGCGATCTACGGCACGCTGGTGCTCAACTTCTGCGATTTCGCCCGTTCGTCGCCGAGCGCGAAGACGGTGCGCGTCGGCAACTTCTGGGGCCTGCCGGTCAACATCCTCGTGTTCGCGACGATCAGCTTCGTGCTGGCCGGCGCGCAGTTCAAGCTGAACGGCCACATCATCCACAGCCCGACGGAGATCATCGCGACGGTGCCGAACAAGCTGTTCCTGGTACTCGGCTGCCTCGCCTTCCTGATCGTGACGGTCGCGGTGAACATCATGGCGAACTTCGTCGCACCGGCCTTCGTGCTCACGAGCCTCGCGCCGCACCGCCTGTCGTTCCGCCGCGCGGGCCTGATCAGCGCGACGATCGCGGTGCTGATCCTGCCATGGAACCTGTACAACAGCCCGATCGTGATCGTCTACTTCCTGTCGGGCCTCGGCGCGCTGCTCGGCCCGCTGTACGGGATCATCACGGTCGACTACTGGCTCGTGCGCAAGCAGCGCGTGAACGTGCCCGACCTCTACACCGAAGCGCCGACCGGCGCCTACTTCTACACGCGCGGCGTGAACCCCAAGGCGCTCGCGGCGCTCGTGCCGTCCGCGCTGATCTCGATCACGCTCGCGGTCGTGCCGGCCTTCAGTGCGATGACACCGTTCTCCTGGCTGCTCGGCGCGGCCATCGCGGGCAGCGTGTACTGGCTGCTGGCCGATCGCAAACGGCAATACGAGGAGCGCTCGGGCGAACCCATCGCGGTCGACTGCGCGCAACACTGACACACACGCACACGGAGCCACCGATGAGAATCCTGGTAGTCAACGTCAACACGACCGAGTCGATCACCGACGCGATCGCCGCGCAGGCGCGGGCCGTCGCATCGCCCGGCACGGAGATCGTCGGACTCACGCCGCGCTTCGGCGCGGAATCGATCGAAGGCAACTTCGAGAGCTACCTCGCGGCGATCGCCGTGATGGACCGCGTGTCGAGCTACGACGAACCGTACGACGCGGTGATCCAGGCAGGCTACGGCGAACACGGCCGCGAAGGCCTGCAGGAGCTGCTGACGGTGCCCGTCGTCGACATCACCGAAGCGGCCGCGAGCGTCGCGATGCTGCTTGGCCATCGCTACTCGGTCGTCACGACGCTCGACCGCACGGTGCCGCTGATCGAGGATCGCCTGAAGCTGGCCGGGCTCGACGCACGCTGCGCGTCGGTGCGTGCCAGCGGCCTCGCGGTGCTCGAACTCGAGGAGAACCCGGCCCGCGCGATCGAGTCGATCGTCGGCCAGGCGCAGCGCGCGGTGCAGGACGACCGCGCGGAAGTGATCTGTCTCGGTTGCGGCGGGATGGCCGGCCTCGACCGGCAGATCGAGGAATGCACGGGCGTGCCGGTCGTCGACGGCGTATCGGCCGCGGTCGCGCTCGCCGAGTCGCTGGTGCGCCTGAAGCTGAAGACGTCGAAGGTCCGCACGTACGCGCCGCCGCGCCCGAAGCGGATCGTCGGCTGGCCGGGAGCCTTCGCAAAATGACGCCGGGCCGCCGGCCGGCAGTCGCGTCGCGCGCGGTCACGGTATCGCCGGGAGACGGATCGGCATGCGGGACCCGCTAGACCCGACCACCCTGCCGCGCGACGCGGCCGACGCCACGGGCGCGCTCGACGTGCTCGATGCGCGGCTGATGCGCATCCTGCTCGTGCTGCTGACCGAGCGCACCGTGTCGCGCGCGGCCGTGCGCCTGAACATGTCGCAGCCGGCGACGAGCGCCGCGCTCAAGCGCCTGCGCACGCTGCTCGGCGATCCGCTGCTGGTACGCAGCCGCTACGGGATGGTGCCGACCGAGTTCGGAGCGCGGCTGATC
Organism: Burkholderia sp. Tr-20355; assembly: GCF_017104685.1. Lineage (NCBI taxonomy): Bacteria > Pseudomonadati > Pseudomonadota > Betaproteobacteria > Burkholderiales > Burkholderiaceae > Burkholderia > Burkholderia sp. Tr-20355. The sequence goes on from NZ_JAAGPK010000287.1 coordinate 3,030, forward strand.
GAGCCGCTGCGCAACGCACTGCGCGTGATCGACTTCATCCGCATCCAGCAGCCGACGTTCGACGCACGCACGTCGGTGCGCACCTACCGGATCGGCTGCCCCGACTACCTGAACGTGCTGTTCGTGCCGAAGCTCGTCGCGCTGTTCCGCGAGCGCGCGCCGAACGCGCAACTCGTCTTCCATCCGCTTGGCGACGGTTTCGACGACGAGCGTGCGCTGGCCGACGGCGAGCTCGACGTCGTGATCGACAACCGCCCCGCACGCCGGTCGCGCTTCCGGCAGGACGACCTGTTCGACGACCGCGTCGTGTGCCTGATGCGCGCGACGCATCCGCTCGCGCGGCGCGGCGCGATGACGGCCGCCGACTTCGTGGCGGCGCCGCAGCTGTGCCCGACGCCGTCGTGGCTCGAAGCGTCCGGCGCGATCGACCGGCAGCTCGAACGCGTGGGCCTGCAACGGCGGATCGTCGTCACGCTGCCGCACTTCGAGCTTGCCGCGCACGCGCTCGTCCGCACCGATATGATCCTCACGACCACGTACCGGCTCGCGCGGCACTATGCGAAGCTGCTGCCGCTCGCCGCGATCGCGCTGCCGGCCGAACCGCCGGACATCGTGTACCGGATGACGTGGAACGAAGCGGGATCGTGCGCCGAGGGCGTGAGCTGGCTGCGCGGGCTGATCGCGGAGGCGACGCACGCATGGCTCGAGGCTGAAGCGATGCTGCCGGCGGTCGCGGCGGTCGCGGCCGCCGGTTTGCCCGCACCGCTCGCGTCATCCGAGTCCGAACCGCCGCGACGGCCGCGCGCACGCCGGACCACGCGCTGCCGTACCGAGCGGCAGCCGTTCGTCGCGCGTGTCGCGCGTCATGCGCGTCTCACGACGAAATCGCACTGACGCCATTGACGCATACCTCACGTCGTCGCATCGATGGTGCCCGCGCCGCGCGCTGTCGATCGCATGTCAGACTGATCCTATTTACCCGCCCGGGTCCGCCTTGCACAATGCGGACCGATGAACGGCCATGCGTCGTCTCGCACACCGCCGGCCGCATGCGCTGTCGCCGGCAACATACCGAGGATTCCCCGATGAAAGGCCCCCTGACCGCCATCACGCTTGCGCTTGCAACGCTCGCCAGCCCGCCCGCGACGGCCGACACGCAGGACTGTGCAACGCGCATCCGCGCGCTGCAGACGCAGATCGACTACGCGAAACTGCACGGCAATACGCAACAGGCCATGCGCCAGCAAGCCGCGCTTGATGCGATCGGTGCGAACTGCACGGACGCCGGCCAGCTTGCGCGCGCCGAACGCAAGGTACGCGACGAGCAGCGCGATCTCGCGAAGGCGCGCGACGAAGCGCACGAGGCGGAAGCCGCGGTGCGACAAGCGGAAACGCGCGATGACGCGGGCAAGCTCGCGAAGGCGCAGCGCAAGCTCGCCGACAAGCAGCGCAAGCTGCGCGACGCAACGCGTGCGCTGCACGACGCGGAAACCAGCCGCGATGCGCTGAAGCACTGACGAGGCACCGGGCAGCGCGCCCCGTGCGGCGTCATGCACCGTCGCGCATCGGTTGCGCAAGCAACTTGTACGCAACGACGGCCACGCCAAGCGCCAGCACGCCGCTCGCGGTGAGCGCAGCGGCGAACCCGCTCGCGAACGCGACGGGCGCCGCCTTGGCGAGTATGCCCACGGCCGACGGCGGCACGCGGCCGAGTGCCTGCGCCAGGTCGCCGGCCAGCAGGCTCGACATGAACGGCGCATCGGCGAATGCACGCAGGCCGGGCGCGGCGCTCAGCAGCGCGTCGAGCCGCGCGTGCGTGCTCGCTGTCAGCACCGCACCGAGCACGCCGACGGCCGTCACGATCGCCGTGAAGCGCGTCGTCGTGCTGATGCCCGACGCCATGCCCGTGCGGTCCGCCGGGACGCACGCCATGATCGCCTTCTGCGTGTCGCCGTTCATGATGCCGGCGCCGCAGCCCGTCACGAACATGCCGAGTGCGACGAGCCGGTAGTCGCCGCCGGCCGTCAGCGCCGCGGTGACGAGGTTGCCCGCACCGATCAGCGCGAGCCCGCCCGCCAGCACGCCGCCCGACGACACGCGTGCGGCAAGCGCCGCGCCGAGCGACGGGCCGGCGATCATCGCGAACGCGAACGGCAGCATCCCGAGCCCCGCGTCGATCGCCGACATCCCGAACGCGTTCTGCAGGTACAGCGGCAGGAACGTCATCATCACCTGCGCGCACGCCGCATAACCGAACATCGCGAGCACCGCGCCGACGAAACG
>NZ_JAAGPK010000288.1:0-5527 GCF_017104685.1 Burkholderia sp. Tr-20355
TTTTTTGCCGCGTAGGCGTCACGTGAGCGGAGTGTGGCGCTCCCGCTCGTGTACGGCCCTCGATACCCCCCCGCCGCGTCGCGGCGAACGGACGTTTACGCGCTTTTTATGCGCTGGCGTGATCCTTTGCCGCGGTCTTCACGCGAACCTTCATAAGATGGTCGCATGGAACCCGGACGCGGCTCGTGCGGTTGCACGCAGGCAGCCGTCGCGCGACGCACCGGCAAGAGGACGCCCACCATGCCTCTCGCTCATGTGGCTCATGTGACATGACTCGCGCCGCGTGCGCTGTTCCGCCATCCGGTGATGTTTTGCACGTACGCCGGCAGCATCCCGCCGACGCTTGCTCGAAGCGCCGCGCTGTTCATCCAGGTCGAAGCGCCGGCTGCATTACCGCACAGCGCGAAACACGGCGGGGCCGCGAAGACGCTTTCGGCGCCCCCTGGTGTCGCGCGTCGCGCTCAGGGATTCGCGGCCGTCCGCAGTGCATCGGCCGGGGTGCCGTTCGACCGGCGCAATTGCGCATCGAATTGCTGCACGCGCAGCGCGACGCGCTGCGCATAGCGTTTCGTGCCGCCGTTGTAGCGCACGAGCGCGGTTTCGACGTCGCCGTCCGCATCGTCGAGATAGCCGCGGAAGATCGCCGCACCGATCCGCACGTTGGTTGCCGGATCGGACAGGTCTTTCACATGCGCGACGAGGTCGCGGTGCGCGGCGGGCAGCACCTGCATCAGCCCGCGCGCACCCGCGACGCTGGTCGCGTGGCGATCGAAGCCCGATTCGACCGCGATGATCGCGAGCAGCAGCGCCGGTGCGAGCCCGTAGCGGTCCGATTCGGTCTGCACCGCGCGCGCGATCGTGCAGGCTTCGGCATACGCGACGTGAAAGCGGTTGCGCAGCGCGGTGACGATCGTGTCGAGGGTGGGCGACGGCGACGCGGCGGGCGTGCTGGCGGCGGTCACGGGCACGGCCGGCGTGTCGTCGGCGTGCGCGGGCAGCGCGACCGACAGCGACAGCGCGAACGGGAAAAGCAGCGCAAGCCGTTTCAACGGCAGCGTCGGGCACGGACGCGTGCGCAGTGCCGGCCGGTCGTGCAATGGATAGGTTTCCTGCATGTCGTCGCGTCGTGGTTCCGATGCGACGACTGTACGCAGTTACGCGTTGCGACCTTCGAAAGAAACGGGCGTGCCTAATAAACGCTGCATAAAGACGCGCGGCGTCACGCGTCGCGGCCGCGCGAGTCGCCGCCGCCTTTCGCGAGTCGCCACGCGATCGTGCCGAGCACGCCGACCGCGACGACCAGCGCGCCCCACAGCACGAAGCGGCGAGTCGCGTCGGTATCGGCGGGCGCCGGCGCGACCGCCGATACCGGCAGCGCCGCGCCGACCCGTGCGGGCCGCACTTCGGGCGCCATGCCGACCAGCAGCGCCTCGCGGCTCACCGCCGACGACACGAGCGACGCGTCGCCGACACCGAGCGTAAACGGCGGTGTGCCGCGCGCGACGAAGGTCAGCGCGGCCGGATGCCAGCCGATCGCGACGGCCGGCTGCCCGCCGCCGAACCCGCCGTTACGCATGTCGACGACGATCCGCCATGCACGGTCCGTATTCGCCGCGAACTCGAGCGGCGGATTGCGCTGCTCGCCGGCCTTGCCCTGCAGCCGGAACAGCACGGCGCCCGCGATGTCGCGCCACGGCGCCTGCGCGTCGGAGCGGCTCTGCAACGTCGCGCGCGCAACCGTATTCGGTTGCGGCAGGTCGATGCGCACGCGATCGACCGGATAGGCGCCATCGGTGTCGAACAGATACTCGCCGGCCGTACCGCCGGCACGCACGCGTACGGCCTCGCGCCACTGACGCGGCACGGATGCGGTGTCGGTTCCGCGAGCGTCACGCGGATGCGTCTCGACGTCGATCGACGCGATCGCGGGTGCGTCGTCGAGCCAGTCCAGCCGCAGGTAGCGGGGCGCCGCGCCTTCGAGTGCGATGCGCTCCTGCACCAGCATGTCGTCGCCGTGGCCGACTTTCAGCAGTTGCGTGCTGCCGAGCGACCGCCAACTGCGCAGGTCGTCGCTCGCTTCGATCGCGACACGTCCCTGGTAGCGGTCGTCGCCCACATGCACGAGCAGCGCGTCGATGGTGCCGTCCGTATGCGACAGGTCGACGAGATCGGCGCCATGTTTCGTGCGCGCCGGCGCGGTGCTTGCCGCGCGCAGCGCGCCGTCCGGGCCGACCGTCACGCCGAGCGGCGCGCCGCCGTTGTCGGCGCGGGCCGGCGGCAGCGGAAACCAGTGCACCGGCGTGCGCGTCGGCGGCACTGCGGGCGTGGTCGCGGCGGGGGCGTCGAGCGAATACGGCACCGGTTCGCCCGCACCGTTGAAGATGCGCACGTCGCCGAGATCGTCGCGCCGGCTCGCCGCATACACGAGCTGCGGCACGGTGAGCTGGTAATACGCGGCGCTGCCGTCGAGGTCGAGCGCGAAGCGATGTGTCACGCGTGCGACGTCCGGCATGCCGTCGGCCGCCGCGAACGACGCGAGCAGGCCCAGTCCGAGCAGGGCGGCGAGTCGCTTCATGGCTGCTCGTCCTGTTGTGCGGCGGCTTTCGGCGGCAGCGGCGAGAAATAGCCGATCAACAGCAGCAGCACGCCGATGCCGATGAACGACACGATGCGCTCGATGCCGGTCACGTGCGACAGGTCGAACAGGAACAGCTTGACGACCGTGAGCGCGAGCAGCGCGGCGCCGACGAACCACAGCGGACGCAGCCCGCGGCGCGTGGCCCAGATCGCGATCGCGAGCGCGCAGAGCGTCCAGTACACGGATACCGAGGCCTGCACGAGCGTCGATTCCGCCATCGCGCCGAATTCGTACGGCACGCCTGCCCAGTGATGCAGCGTGCGCAGCAGGATCGCGTTCAGCCACAGGAACGCGGTGGCGCCGGCCGCGCTCAGCAGCGCGACGCGATACTTGCCGAACGACCCGCCGAGCTTGCGCGCGCGGATGAACCACGACGCGGCGAGCGCATAGACGACTGCTAGCACGAGATCGAGCGGGTTGAAGAGCGGCACGCGCGCCCAGCTTCCGCCGTCCTGCGTGAAGTTCGCATAGAAGGTCCACATCCACATCACGACGATCAGCGGCAGCGACGCGAATGCGCAGATACGGGCGATGCCGTCGCGGCGCGTCAGCCACATCCCGGCGAACGCGAACAGGCTCCAGCCGACCATGAACACCTGCTGGATGCCGAACGACGACAGCACGGTGTCGAGGTCGTAACCGGTGTGGAAGCGGTGATGCAGCGTGCGCAGCATCAGCGCGTTGAACCACAGGAACACGGTCGCGATCGCCGCATAGTCGACCACGCGCGGATGCCACGCGATGCCGAGCGCTTTCAGGCGGCGCAGCCACGCGGCGAACGCGACGAAGACGAGACACTGCGCGATGTCGAGCGGATTGAGCAGCGGCAGCCAGAAGAGGGGGGCCGCGCTGCCGTCGCTGACCGTGCTCGCGATGCTCCATAACCACAGCAGCGCGGCGAGCGGCGCGGCGCCCCACACCTGGTACGCGCGCGGGAACGCCGCGACCGGCCAGCGCAGCCGCGCGCCGGGGCCCGACACGAGCAGGAGCAGCGCGCCGAAGCCGTATGCCCATGCGCTCCAGCTCCATGCGCCTTCGGGGACGAACGCGCGCAGGCGCCAGAAGCCTTCGAGCGACAGCAGCCCGCACAGGGTCCAGAACATCAGCGTATGCAGCGGCGCGACGATGCCGGCGGCAATCGATGGCACCGTGCCGCTCCCGGCATCGGCGCGAGCCGGGGCGCGCGCCTGCCGCCACAGCAATGCAAGCCCCGCGCCGACGGCAACGGGCCACGCGAATGCGCCGATACCCGACAGCGGGGCTTCATGCGCATCGAACGCGCGCAGCGCGAGCAGCGCCAGCACCGGCGTGAGCGCGAGCGCGGGCCATTCGGCGAGCGGCCACGCGAGCTTGCGGCGCGCGACGTGCGCGAGCCACGCGGTGCCGGCCGCGAACAGCGCGGTCGTGTCGACGACGAAGCGGTCGGCATGCAGATCGACGTGGCGGCTTGCATGGACGAGGATCTCGTGCAGCCCGCCGCTGACCCACCACAGCAGCCCCCATGCAGCGGCCGCGACGCCGATTTCCGGCATCCACGCGTGCCACGCGCGCGCTTCGTCGCGCCCGTGCAGCCACCAGCCGGTGAACAGCCCGGCGAGCGCGATCAGCAGCATCGCGATGTACGGGCTGTTGAGCACCGGCAGCGCGGTGGCGTCGGCCGGCCCGAGCAGGCTCGTGAAGAACGCGCCGGCCGCGGCGATCTGCATCAACAACCCGAAGCCGAACGGCAGCAGACGCTTCTGGCGCACGCCGAGCCACACGATGGCCGCGCCTTCGATCGCCCACGCGGCGCTCGTTGTCGGCCCCGAAAACGCGAGCGGCACGGCCAGCGTCGCGAAGATCACCGCGAGCGCGAGCATCGATTCGAACAGCAGCCCGAGGCGGTCGCGGCGCCGCGCGAGCCAGGCCGCGACCGCAACGTAGAACGCCGACAGCGCGACCGCGCTCCACGCGAGCCCGAACGGCATGCCTTTCACGAGCGACGCCTGCAGCGCGGTCGCGACGATCGGCGTGCCGAACACGAGCGTGCCGTCCACGTAGTGCCGCAACGCGATTTCGCGTTTCAGCGCATACAGCAGCGCGATGCCGACATACATCAGGAAGAACAGGATCAGGAACGGCTCGGTGCTCGCGAACAGCGCGGGACGGTAGGCCGTCACGCCCCAGGCCGAGCCGATCGTGAACGTGAAGACGAAGCCGAGCAGGTTCAGCGGACGCCATGCCTTGAACCACGCGATCGCGAAGATGCCCGCGTTCAGCAGCGCGTAGTAGCTGAACAGCGCGACGTGGTTGCCCTGGCCCGTCGACAGCAGCACCGGTGCGAGGAAGCCGCCCGCGCTGCCCATGAACGCGAGCGGCAGCGCGTTCTGCCGCACCGCGAGGAACGCGCTCAGCGCGCAGACCGCGACCATCAGCGAGAACGCGGCGCCGACCGGAAGCAGCGCGTAAAGCTTGGTCGCGGCGAAGATCGTCAGGTACAGGATGCCGATGCCTCCGCCTTGCAGCACGAGGCCGTACGCGGCGCGGCGTGCGCGCACGCGCCAGCCGATCGCGAGCAACGCGGCCGCGGCGAGCGCGGTGCCCGCGAGGCGGAATTCGATCGGCAGCATGTTGTTGTCGGCCGCGTACTTCAGCAGGAACGCGACGCCGAAGAACAGCACGATGATCCCGACGCGCACGACCGTGTTGCCGCCGAGCAGCCAGTCGCGCGCGGCGCCGAATGCGCGGTCGACGAGTCCGGGTTCGCGCGGCGCGGGCGGGGCAGGGCGGGCGGGTGCGGCGGCGGGACTTGCCGTCGGGCCGACGGGAGCCGACGCGGGTACGGCCGGACGCGCCGCGGTGGCCGGCGCGGGCGTCGCGGCAGGCGCCGGGATCGAGGCGGCGGCCGAT
>NZ_JAAGPK010000289.1:0-5250 GCF_017104685.1 Burkholderia sp. Tr-20355
TGGGCGTCGCGGTCGCGGCGACCACGGGCGCGGCGAGCGGCCAGCGCAGCCGCGGCGCGGTATCGGCCGCCCGTGCGAGCGCCGCGCCGATGCGCGATACGTCGCGGATCGCGACGTGCTCGCCGCGCAGGTGCGGCAGCACGAAGCGCGTGACGAGCGCAGCGGCCGTCAGCCCGACGATCGAATACAGCCCGAGCTGCACGAGGCCCGGGAATCCGGAGAACAGCATCGACGCGAATCCGCACACGGACGTCAGCACGCCGAGCCGGATCGTCGGCCAGTACGCGGCGACCCATGCGCGTGTCGCGTCGCCCGAGCGCGCGGCGCCGCGCGTGCCGGCCTGCGCCGATTGCACGAACAGGTAGATCGAGTAGTCGACGGCTTCGCCGATCAGCGTCGTGCCGAAACCGAGCGTGAGCCCGTGGACCGTGCCGAACGCGACGCTGACCGCCGCGATCCCGGCCGCGACGCCGGTCAGCACCGGCAGCAGCCCGAGCGCGAGCGTGCGCGGCGAACGGTACAGCGTGAGCAGCAGCGCGACGATCAGCACGACGCTCGCCGTCGACAGGCGCTCGACGTCATGCCGGATCGTGTCGCGCGTGTCGACCGAGAACACGCCGGGGCCCGTCATCGCCAGCGTGTTCGCCGCTGCATTCGGGACGGCCTGTTGCGCGGCGGCGAACGCGCGGCGCACCGTGTCGATCGCGCGTGCCTGCGCGTCGGTATCGGCGCCGGCGGCGGCCGTCTGCACGACGAGCACCGCGCGCGTGCCGTCGCGCGATGCCCACACGCCGTCGCGGCTCGCCGGTTCGGCCGCACTGTCGAGCTGGTCGACGAGCGCGGTGACTTCGCCGGTCGGGTCGCGCGGCAGCATCGCCTTGGCGACGAGGCCGGCCGACGAGCTCAGCAGGTCGAGGCTGTCGCCGAGCGCGCGGTGCAGGCCGTCGGCGCTGAAGCGCCGCGGCGTGACGGCCGGGCTCAGCAGGTAGCGGTGATCGAAGACGAACTGCCGGTCGCGCGCGTCGTTCGCGGCTTCGCCGTTGTGCACGGCCGCGAATTGCGGATCGGCGCGCAGCGCGCCAGCGACGCGCCGCGACAGTGCGGCACGCGTGGCCGCATCGCCGCCGTCGATCGCGACGAGGATCAGCCGCGACACGATGCCGTCGCGCAACTGGTCGACGAGCACGCGCTGTCCGGCGCTCGGCGAACTCGGCAGGAACGCGGACAGGTCGGCCGTGAAGTGCGCACGCCCGATCGCGACGCCGCATGCGGCGAGCACGAGCAGCCACACGAGCACCGCGCGCTGCCGCCACACGTGCAGGCGGCGCGCGACGGGGGAGGGGCGCGTGCGTTCGGCCATCAGTTCGCGGTCGCCGCAACGGGTTGCAGGCGCATCACCGACCGGTCGCCGTCGGCCTGCCGGATCGCGACGCCGCGCAATTCGTCGCGCGTGCCGTCGAGCGTGATCGTGCTGACGACCTTCAGCATCCGCGCGTCGAGCGGCGTGAGCGTCAGCGTCCAGTCGTCGCCGCGCCCGGAAAGGGCGACCTTGTACACCTGTTCGAGCGCGAAGCGGTTGCCGGCGAGCGTCGCGCGGATGCTGTCGATGAACGCGCCGAGTTCCGGATAGCGCGCGAGCGCGAGTGTGAACGTGCGGTTGTTGCGCTCGACCGTGAGCATGTCGCCGTCGACCACGAGATGTTCGGGCTTCGGGCTCAGCGTGTGCTTTTCCAGATGATCGGGGGCGACGAACACGAGCTCGCCGGACGATTCGACCGGCTGCGTGGCGATCGACAGGTACTTCGTCTCGGTGAACGTCGCGCGTCCCGACTTGTGCCGCGCGAGCGTCGACATCAGCCGGTCGAGGTTCCACGCAGGCGTCGTGTCGGCCGCTCGCGCGGGCACGGCCAGCGCGAGCGCGGCGGCCGCGGTGGCGAGCAGGCGCGCGGCGCGGCGCGCCGCGAACGGAAGCGGAAAGCGGCGAACGGCGGTCATGCGTCGGAATCCCTCGTGGCGGGCAGGTCGGCACCGGCGTGCGCGGTGTCGCGGCGCGCGGCCGCGGCGTCGCCGTCTTGCCAGAAATCGAAAAAGTTGAACCAGTTGTACGGCGCCGCGCGGCAGTACTTGTCGAGTAGCGCGACGTAGCGCACGAGTGCCGCGTCGACGGCCGCCGCGCGCGTGTCGCGCCGCACGTCGGAGAAATCGGCGAGCGTCTCGAAGTGCACGTCGTAGCGGTTGCCGTCGCGATAGAGGCCCGTCATGAAGATCACCGGGCGCTTGAGCATCGCGGCCATGTACAGCGGCCCGCGCGGGAACGCGGCCGGCGTGCCGAGCAGCGGCAGCCGCCGCAGCGACGCGGCCGCGTCGTCGAGCAGCGTGCGATCGGCGAGCATGCCGACCATGCAGTTCGCGTCGAGGCGCTCGCGCACCTTCAGCATCGAGTCGACCTGCCCGAGCGGAATCACTTCGGGCTTCGCGGCCGGGTTCACCGCGGCGAGCGTCGCGTTGATCTTGCGCGCATTCGTCTCGTACATCGTGACGACGACGCGCAGGTCCGGATGCGTGCGGCCGATCGCGCGCACGACCTCGAAGCTGCCGAGGTGCGCGCCCATCAGGAACGCGCCGCGGCCGCCCGCGAGCGCACCGTCGACGAGCGTCTCGCCGTGCAGCCGGATGTCGAACAGGTCGAAGCGTCCGTTCATCAGGTAGATGCGGTCGTGAATCGTCGCCGCGAACGTAAACACGTGCCGGTACACGTCGCGCCAGCGCGCGGGGCGGCCGAGCACGCGGCGCAGGTAATCGCGCGACGCGGCGCACGCGGCCGGCGAGAACAGCACGAAGTACGTCGCGATCAGGTGCAGCACGAGGCGCGCGCGCTGCCGGCCGAAGCGCAGCGAGATCCACGTCATCGTGCGCAGCAAACCGGCGTTGCTGCGTTCCTGGCGTTCGGCCCACGCGGTGCGCTTCATGGCTGCGCGCCATCCCGCGCGGCCGGCGGCGCGGACAGCACGCCGGTCGCGACTTCGCGCGACCCGACGCGCAGCGTGAAGCGGATCGCGCCGCCGGCCGCGGTGTCGTATGCGAGATCGAGCGGTTCGCCCGGGGCGACCGGGCTCAGGAATTTCGCGGAACCGAGCCGCCGTGCGTGCAGCGGACGGTTCAGCGCCGTGCCGATCGCGCGGATCGCGTGATCGAGCAGCACGACGCCCGGCACGACCGGATGGCCGGGGAAGTGGCCGGGCAGCGCCGGATGATCGGCGGGAATCGTGAACGCGAGTGCGGAGGCGGCCGCGGCGCGTTCGGGCGCCGGCGCGGCCGTGGCGCGCGCATGTTGCGCGACGAGCGCGGCGAGCACGTCGCGCGGCAGCTTGCCCGTTTCGTTGCGCGGCAGCGCGTCGACGAACACGAGCGGGCGCGGCATGAATGCAGGATCGATCCGCTCGCGCAGCGCGCGCTGCAGATCGGCGGCCGTGAGCGTCGGCGCGACGACGAGCGCGACGAGGCGCGTGACCGGTTCGAGGCCGGTATCGCCGTGCGCGGGCGCGGCTTCGTCGGGCATGAAGAACACGCCGTCGACTACCTGCGCAATCGCGTTGAGCTGATGATTCAGGTAGGCGAGCGACGTGCGCTTGCCGGCGATGTTCACGAGGTCGGCCTTGCGGCCGTGCAGCAGGAACCGGCCGTCGCCGAGCAGTTCGAGCGCATCGCCCATCGGCACGGGCGCCTCGACGTGCCCGCCCGATACCCACACGGTCGGCCCGCTGTCGTCGCCGTCCGGTTCGGCGCGCGCGTCGAGGCGGATGTCCGGGAACGGTTCCCACGCCGCGCCCCGCGACGTGCGGCGCGTCGCGATCTGGCCGGTTTCCGTGCTGCCGTAAATCTCGACGAGCGGCGCGTCGAGCGCGGCTTCGGCTTCGCACGCGAGTTTTTCCGACAGCGGCGCGGTGGCCGACAGCACGAGGGCCGCCGGCGGCAGCGCATGGCCGGCGGACAGCAGCGCCCGCAGGTGGATCGGCGACGTGACGAGCACGCGCGGCTGCGGGATCGCGTCGAGCTCGTCGCGGATGTCGACCGGGTAGAACGGCTGGCGGTTGCTGAACGCGAGGCCGCCGATCAGCGCGAGCAGCACCGTCGACTCGAAGCCGTACATGTGCTGCGCGGGCACCGTGCCGATCAGCGTGGCCGCGCGTCCGTCGAGCAGCCCGAGGCGCTCGGCCGCCGCGCGCACGCAGCCGACCAGGAAACCCCAGGTCTTGCGGTGCGGTACCGGCGTGCCGGTCGAGCCGGACGTGAACACGTAGGCCATGATTCGCGCCGCGTCGATCCGCGGCACGGCGAACGGCACGTCGTCCGCAAGCGCGCCGGGCGCGGCATCGGGATAGGCGAAGCGCGGCAGGTCGATCGTGCAGTCGGGCGCGTCGTGCAGGCAGAACGCGTCGGGTGCGAACGAGGCGAGCTGGCGGACCATTTCCGGCGTGTGCGTCGACGGCAGCAGGCTGATCTTGCCGGCGACGAGCGCCGCGCACAGGCTGACCGCGAAACGGTAGCGGTCGCGGCACACGTTGAACACGTGGCCGCCGGCGGGCAGCGCGGCGGCCACGCGCGCGACGTCGGCGACGAACGCGCGCACGGTGACGGGCGTACCGTCGCGCCAGGCGATCGTCTGGTCCGGCGAGGAATGGAATACCAGCGGGTGAGTCGGCATAAATCGGTCAAAACGGGGGCGAAGGCCGGCGCGGCGGCGCGCCGGTCATGAATTCATCGTGACGCCTGCGACGCGTGTGCCGTCGCGCGGTACGCGCGCACCGCGTCGGCCATCCGGGGCCGCGGTTCGTGCGGCAGCGCGAAGCGCCGGCACGCATGCTCGGCGGCGAACATCACGGCGACGAGCGGCAGCGACAGGTAGTTCGCGAACGTCGACCACGTGACGATCGGCGCGGTCGCGAACAGCAGCGTCGACACGGCGGCGGTCGCGACGAAGAACAGCGTCCACGCGAGCGTGATTCGCCGCGTGTAACGCGCGACGGCCGGCGTGACCGTGCCGTGGATCATCGCCGCGAAGCGCGTGCACAGCGGCACCTGGCCGGCCGCGAGCGTGCGGCCGAACAGCAGCGCCATCGCGAGGTTGAAGCTCGCGTGTTCCAGATACAGGCCCCATTCGAAGTGCCGCGCGAGCGGCGCGCGAGCCCCCCACAGCGCGGCGGCGGCCAGCAGCCACGCCGGCACGAGCCATGCGCGCCGCGGCGAACG
>NZ_JAAGPK010000290.1:0-5073 GCF_017104685.1 Burkholderia sp. Tr-20355
TCGCTCGCCTGCGTGGGCATCAGCGCCCAGGCGACGCCCACGCAGGCGAGCGCCAGCACCGGCCAGTCGGGCATGCGCAGCCAGAGCACGCCGGCCGGCCAGTCGGCGAGGCGCCCGAGCAGCGTCATCATCGGTTCGAGCGCCGCATGCGCGAGCCGGAACGCGTAAGCATCGAACGGCGCGGGCAACGCGATGCCGGCCAGCACGACCGGCGTCACGACCGAGCTGACCCACGGAATCGCGAACGCATTGCCGAGCGGCCCCGACAGCGAAACCTGCGCGAACCACGCGGCGGTGAGCGGCGCGAGACCGATCGTCACCGCGTATTGCACGCGCGCGGCCTCGGCGACGCGGCGGCCGGCGCGCCGGCCCCAGGCACGCAACCGGCTCGACGGACTCGCGCCGCCGCTGCCCTCGTCGCCCTCCGCGTCGGCCACGCGCACGGCGCGCCAGCCGGCGACGGCCAGCAGGATCACGGCGACCGCGCCGAACGACAGCCAGAACCCGGCCGACAGCACGGCCCACGGATCGGCGAGCAGCACGCCGCCGAGTGCCGCGCCCAGCACCGCGGATGTCGGCACGCTGCGTCCGGCCAGATACGCGACGCCTCCGCCCGCGATCATCCACCACGCACGCTGCGCCGGCACGTTGAAGCCGGCCAGCGCCGCATAGCCGGCCGCGGCCATCAGCGCGGCGAGCGCGGCCGCGTACGGCGCCGGCAATACGAGCGTCGCGGCCCGCGCGCGCCAGCGCACGCGGCGCCAGACCATCGACACGAGCCCACCCGCGATCGCGCCGACCAGCCCGACATGCAATCCGGAAATCGCGACCAGGTGGCTCGTGCCCGTGTTGCGCAGGACACGCCAGTCATCGTCGCCGATGGCCGACTGGTCGCCGATCGCCAGTGCGGCAACGATGCCGCGATGCGCCGCATCGACACCGAGCGTCTCGCCGATGCGTGTCCGCAGCCAGTCGCGTACCCGGTCGATCGACGCGCGCCATCCCGTTGCGCGCGCATCGAGCAATGCCGCCCGGTGCGGCGCGCTGACATAGCCGATCGCGCGAATCCCCGCGGCGAGCCACGCCGCCTCGCTGTCGCGCACGCCGGGATTGGCCTCGGCATGCGGACGCTTCAGGCGCACGACGAAACGCCAGCGCTGGGCGGCCCGCAGGTCGGGCAGCGCGTCACGTGCCGCGGGCGCGCCATACGCGCGCCACGACAGCCTGATCAGCGGCGGGAAACGGGCCAGCCCGGCATCGTTCGACTCGACCGCGAACAGCAGCCGCGCACCGCTCTCGTCGACGACGGGCAGCCCCCTGATCACGCCGGTGACGACGATGTCGCGCCCTTCCCATTCCGCCGGCAAGCTGTCGCTCAACCGCCATTCGGCGCGCACGGCCGCGTAGCCGAATCCCGCGACGCAGGCCGCGAGCGTGCACAGCATCCATCCGAGCGCGGCCGTCGCGCGCGTGCGCCGGCGACGCATGCACCACGCACCCAGCGCCGCGCATCCGGCGAGCACGGCCGCACCGGCCATCCATGCGATCGCACCCGGCAACGCCGCCTGCCGCTGCAGCACGACGACGCCGAGCGCGAACGCGATCCACCCCACGCGCATCGCGCCTCCTCGTCGACCTGGCGCCGCGCTGACGAATGCGGCGCCTTCCGGCAACGATTATGCGGACGAAAGCGCGAGTCGCGGCAGCGCGGCGAGCGCGTTGGCCGTTGTGGATAGACCGAGTGAACGGGTATCGATCCCGCGCAGTTCGGCGAGCACGTCACCGATGCGCGGCACCTGGTCGGGCGTATTGCGGGATTTGTACGCCCATTCGGGCGCGATGTCGGGCGCGTCGGTCTCGACGACGAGCGCGTCGAGCGGCAGTTCCGTGGCGAGCCGGCGGATCTGCAGCGCGCGCGAGAACGTCACGTTGCCGCCGAAGCCGAGATGCAGCCCTTGCGCGAGATACGCGTCGGCCTGCTGGAAACTGCCGTTGAACGCATGCGCGATGCCGCGCCGCACGCCGAAACGGCGCAGCCCCGCGAGCACGCGATCCTGCGACTTGCGCACGTGGCACAGCACGGGCAGGTCGAATTCGCGTGCCAGCTTGAGCTGCCCCTGATAGAAGAACTGCTGCCGGTCTTCGTCGAGCCCCGGCACGAAGTAGTCGAGGCCGATCTCGCCGATCGCGACGAAGCGCGGATCGTCGAGACTCGCTTCGATCTCCATGCGCAGGCGGTCGAGATCCTCGTCGCGCGCCTGCGGCGTATACATCGGATGGATGCCGAGCGCATAGACGGCGCCCGGCGTGCGTTGCGCGAGTTCGCGCACCGTCGTGAAGTTGTCGCGCCCGATGCTCGGGATCACGATGCGCGACACGCCGGCCGCGCGCGCCGCATGCGCGACCGCGTCGCGGTCGGCGTCGAACTCGGCGGCGTCGAGATGGCAGTGCGTGTCGATCCACATGGCGGCAGTCCTGCGCCCCTGCGCCGCGCCGGGACCCACCCGGCATCGGCTCAAGGACGATCGCGTATCACACCGGCAGCGCCGGCTCCTCGTGCAGCACGCCGTCGCGCAGCCGCATGATGCGGTCGCAGCGTGCGGCGAGATCGGGATCGTGCGTGACGATCACGAAGCTCGTTTCGAGCGTCTCGGACAGTTCGAGCATCAGGTTGAACACCGTGTCGGCCGTCGTGCCGTCGAGGTTGCCGGTCGGCTCGTCGGCGAGCACGCATGCCGGCTTCGTGACCAGCGCGCGCGCGATCGCGACGCGCTGGCGCTCGCCGCCCGACAGCTCGCCCGGCCGGTGCTTCGCGCGCGGGCCGAGACCGACGCGCTCGAGCATCGCCTGGGCCTGCTCGCGCGCATCCTCGGTCGTCATCCGGCGGATGCGCAGCGGCATCGCGACGTTGTCGAGCGCGGTGAATTCGGGCAACAGGTGATGGAACTGGTAGACGAAACCGAGCGCGCGGTTGCGCAATTCGTTGCGCTCGCGCTCGGCGAGTTGCGTAAACGGCTTGCCGAGCAGCGAAACCTCGCCCGCGCTCGGCTCGTCGAGCCCGCCGAGCACATGCAGCAGCGTGCTCTTGCCGGAGCCCGATGCGCCGACGACCGCGAGTTTCTCGCCGCGCCGCACCGTCAGCTCGGTGTTGCTGAGCACCTGCACGTTGAAGCCGCCCTGCACGAACGCCTTCGTGATCCCGCGCGCCTGAAGCACGTATTCCTGCATACCAGCCGAATCCTGTCTGTTGTGTTGTCGTGAATCCGCGAATGCGGTCGCGCGGTCATTCATAGCGGAGCGCCTCCGCCGGCTTCACCTTCGCGCCGCGCCAGCTCGGATACAGCGTCGCGACGGCCGACAGCGCGAACGCGATCAGCCCGATCCGGATCACGTCGCTCGCGACGAGTTCGGACGGCAGCTCGCTGATGAAGTACACCGACGGCGGCAGGAACTGCACGCCGAACAGGTGCTCGATCATCGGGATCAGCCACGGGATGCTCCACGCGATCAGGCAGCCGAGCGCGACGCCGGATGCGGTGCCGACGAAGCCGATCGTCACGCCCTGCACGACGAAGATCTTCATGATCGACCCCGGTTGCGCGCCGAGCGTGCGCAGGATCGCGATGTCCGCCTGCTTGTTGGTCACCGTCATCACGAGCGACGACACGAGGTTGAACGCGGCCACCGCGATGATCAGCGTGAGGATGATGAACATCATCCGCTTCTCGATCTGCACGGCCGAGAACCAGGTCTTGTTCTGCTGCGTCCAGTCGCGGATGTACAGGCTGCCCGACAGCGTGTGCGACAGCTCGACCGCGACCTGCGGCGCCTTCTGCATGTCCGTCAGCCGCAGCCGCACGCCGGTCGGCGCGGTCATCCGGAACAGCGCCTCGGCGTCGCGGATGTTGATCATCGCGAGCGTGCTGTCGTATTCGTAGTGGCCCGATTCGAACACGCCGACGACCGTGAACTGCTTCAGCCGCGGCATCATGCCGGCCGGCGTGATCGAGCCTTCGGGCGCGACCAGCGTGACCTTGTCGCCGACCGTCACGCCGAGGTTGCCGGCGAGCGCATCGCCGAGCACGATCCCGAACTGCCCCGGCACGAGCGCGGCGAGCTGCCCGGCCTTCATGTCCTTGCCGATGTCGGACACCTGCGGCTCGAGCGTCGGCTCGACGCCGCGCAGCATCACGCCGCTCACCGCGTCCTGGCGCGTGAGCAGCGCCTGCGCGTCGACGTACGGCGCCGCGCCGATCACCGACGGATTGCGGCGCGCTTCCTGCGCGGTCAGTTGCCAGTCGGGCATCGAGCCCGTCGGCGAGAACACCTCGACGTGCGCGAGCACCGACAGCATGCGGTCGCGCACTTCCTTCTGGAAGCCGTTCATCACCGACAGCACGACGATCAGCGCCGCGACGCCGAGCGCGATCCCGAGCATCGACACGAGCGCGATGAAGGAAATGAAGCCGTTGCCGGTCGTGCGTTTGCCGGCGCGCGTGTAGCGCCAGCCGATCTGCCATTCATACGGAAGTTTCAAGCGAATCCTTTCTGCTGGTTACGGCGGGGAGGCGCCCCGCGGCCGGACCGCCGCCCGGTGGCGGCCATCGGTCCGGGCACGGTCGAAAAACGGCCGCCGGACGCAAACGGGCCGTCGGCCGGCCCGATCACGCGCGCAGTTTGCCATACAATGCGCACCATCATGCACGACCGACGCCTCCATTTTCTCGTTCCGTTCGCACTGCCGTCGGCAGCCGATGCGGCCTCGTCCCTGCACACGCTGGACAGCCCCGCGCTCGAAAAGTTGCTCGCCCGCGCCAGCCTCGTCGAGCGCGTGGCCGGCGAGGACTTCCAGCGCACGCTGCCGCACGAGCGCTGGCTGGCCCGCCGGTTCGGCGCGACCCAGGGCAACGCCGCGGACGAGGCGCCGCTCGCGCCCTACATGCTGCTGGCCGACGGCGGCGACCCCGGCGCGCACGCGTGGGCGTGCGTCGAGCCCGTTCACGTCGAAATCGCGCACGATCACCTGGTGCTCGTCGATCCGGCCGCCCTCGCGCTCGACGAAGGCGACGCGGC
>NZ_JAAGPK010000291.1:0-5163 GCF_017104685.1 Burkholderia sp. Tr-20355
TCGTTCGCGCAGTTCGGCACGCATCGTTCGCCGCCGCGCCACTACGTCTATGCGGCCGCGATCTGCGCGGCGATCACGGTCGTCGCGAGCCTCGTGTCCGAGCGGCTCGACCTGACGAACCTCGTGATGCTGTACCTGCTCGGCGTCGTGTTCTCGGCCGTGCGGCTCGGGCGCGGCCCGGGCGTGCTGCAGTCGTTCCTGTCGGTGGCCGCGTTCGATTACTTCTTCGTGCCGCCGCGCATGTCGTTCTCGGTCAGCGACACGCAATACCTGCTGACCTTCTTCGGGATGCTGCTGACGTCGCTCGTGATCAGCCACCTGACGTCGACGCTGACGCGCCAGGCGAGTGTCGCGCAGCGCCGCGAGCGCCGCACCGGCGCGATCTACGCGATGGCGCGCGAGCTCGGCGCGGCGCTCACCACCGAGCAGATCGTCGAGATCGGCAGCCGCCACGTGGGCGAGGTGTTCCGCGCCCGCGTCGCGTTCCTGCTGCCCGACAGCGCGGACAAGGTGCGGCAGAAGATCGAGGAGCCGGACGCCGCCGTCACGCTGACGGGCGCCGACCTCGACAGCGACGTCGGCCAGTGGGTGTACGACCAGCAGAAGCCGGCCGGCCGCGGCACCGACACCTTGCCCGCGACGGCCGCGCTGTACCTGCCGCTGAAGGCGCCGATGCGCACGCGCGGCGTGCTGGCGGTCGCGTCGCGCGAGCCGCGCGAGCTCGAGGTGCCCGAGCAGCAGCGGATGCTCGACGCGTTCGCCGCGCAGATCGCGCTCGCGCTCGAGCGCGTGCACTACGTCGAGATCGCGCGCGACGCGCTCGTCAACATGGAGTCCGAGCGGCTGCGCAATTCGCTGCTGTCGGCGATCTCGCACGACCTGCGCACGCCGCTGACGACGATCGTCGGCTTCTCGTCGATGCTCGCGAACGGGCGCGCGGCCGCGCAGGGCGGCGACGCGGCGGCGGCCGAGCGGTTCGCGCAGCGCGAGGGCGAGCTGGTCGACGCGATCCACGACGAGGCGCTGCGCATGACGGGCATCGTCACGAACCTGCTCGACATGGCGCGGCTGCAGGCCGGCAGCCTGCAGCTCAAGCGCCAGTGGTCGCTGCTCGAGGAGACCGTCGGCGCCGCGCTCGCCGCGTGCAAGCGCGTGCTCGCGCGTCATCCCGCGCGCGTCGCGCTGCCGGCCGACCTGCCGCTGCTGCAGATGGACGCGGTGCTGATGGAGCGCCTGTTCACCAACCTGTTCGAGAACGCCGCGAAGTACACGCCGCCCGATACGTCGATCGAGATCGGCGCGGAGCGCGTGACCGACGACGGGCTGCCGTTCGTGCGCGTGCATGTCGACGATCGCGGCCCGGGCTTGCCGGCCGGGATGGAAACGCGCATCTTCGACAAGTTCACGCGCGGCGAGAAGGAGTCGGCGACGCCGGGCATCGGGCTCGGTCTCGCGATCTGCCGGGCGATCGTCGAGGCGCACGGCGGTAAAATCGGCGCGCTCAACCGCACCGCGCCCGACGGCCACGTGACGGGCGCGCGCTTCTGGTTCACGTTGCCGGTCGAGACGCCGCCGGCCGCGCCCGCCGTGCCCGACGACGAATCCGACCTGCCGGGCGCCTCGTCCCCATCCGAGTCATTGCCAGACCATGAGTGAACCCAGCCTGACCGTCGTCCTGATCGAGGACGAAAAGCAGATCCGCCGTTTCGTGCGCGCCGCGCTCGAGGAGGAGGACATCGCGGTGTTCGAGGCCGAGACCGGCAAGCAGGGGTTGATCGACGCGGCCACGCGCAAGCCCGACCTCGTGATCGTCGACCTCGGCCTGCCCGACACCGACGGCCTCGACGTGATCCGCGAACTGCGCGGCTGGTCCGAGGTGCCGGTGATCGTGCTGTCCGCGCGCACGCAGGAAGAGGAGAAGGTCGCCGCGCTCGACGCGGGCGCCGACGACTACCTGACCAAGCCATTCGGCGTGTCCGAGCTGCGCGCGCGGATCCGCGCGCAACTGCGCCGGCGCAACCAGGGCGGCGCGAACGAGTCGCCGAAGGTGAGCTTCGGCACCGTGACCGTCGATCTCGCGCTGCGCCAGGTGTGGCGCGACGGCGAGATCGTGCACCTGACGCCGCTCGAATACCGGCTGCTCGCGACGCTCGTGCGGCACGCGGGGCGTGTGCTCACGCACCGCCAGCTGCTGCGCGACGTGTGGGGGCCGTCGCACGTCGAAAGCCATCACTACCTGCGCATCTACATGGCGCACCTGCGGCAGAAGCTCGAACTCGACCCCGCGCAGCCCGAGTACATCGTCACCGAGACGGGCGTCGGCTACCGGCTCGTCGGCGCCGCGTGACGGCGCGGCGAGGGCGCTGGCGGCATCCCCGCGCCGGACGTCGCGCGCCGGCAGGGTTGCGCCGGCGCGACAATCTCGCGCCGCGCGCCGGCCTCGCACACCGTCCGCTCATTCCCCGTTATCCTGACCGTTCCGCGAACGAAAACGAGGAGCGTGCAATGTCCGTCCGTCTGGTCGTCATCTGTGCGCTGGCGCTTGCTGCGCCCGGCGCGTTCGCCCAGCCGCTGCCGCCCGGGCAGCAGCCGCCCGCCCAGGCGGCGCTGGCCAACCCCGCGTCGGTCAACTGCGAGAAGCTCGGCGGCCGCCACGTGGTCCGCAGCCTGCCGCGCGGGCAGGTCGGGATGTGCATGTTCAAGGATGGCCGCGTGTGCGAGGAGTGGGCGCTGTACCGCGACGACCGCTGCGTCGGCGGCGGCGCGCCCAAGCGCGTGTCGAACTGACCGAACTGGCCGGGCCCGGCCGATCGCGCCCCGGATCGGCCGTTGGGCTGCCCCGCCGCGGTGGTCCGTAAGCAACTTGTTATACTCGGCGCCGCCCGGGGACGACCCCGGGTCATTCGCTTCAACGGGGACGGCCCCATCCGATACGGAGTACGTCGAGATGGCGTGGGTATGGTTGTTGATTGCCGGTTTGCTGGAAGTGGCCTGGGCGGCCGGCCTGAAATCGTCGGACGGCTTCACGAAGCTTGGTCCGTCGGTGTTCACGATCGTGACGGCGCTGGCCAGCTTCGGGCTGCTCGCGGTCGCGATGCGCCAGTTGCCGCTCGGCACCGCGTACGCGGTGTGGACGGGCATCGGCGCGGTCGGCGCGTTCGTGTTCGGCATCGTGATGATGGGCGAGGCGCTGACCGCCGCGCGCGTCGCGAGCGCCGCGCTGATCGTCGCGGGCTGGTCGGCCTCAAGCTGTCGTCGGCCGCCTGACGCCGGCGTCAGGGCGTCGATACCGCGGCACCGGCATCCGGCCGCGCGTGTGCCCGGCATGTCGCGCTGCGGAATTGCGCCGGTCACCCGGATAGCCTGTCTATAATGGAACGCATTCGGGCCTGAATACCGTCGTGCCTCTCGCGGCACGCGGTGCCGGTCGCCACGCGCCGCGCGGCCGGCCTGTCCGACCCGATCCGGTCAATCGGCAAATCGCACGGAAAGTGCAAGGAGAGGGCGATGATCGAAGCCATTTCGCTCGGCGCGGGGCTCGCGTGGGCGAGCGGGCTGCGCCTGTACCTGACGGTGCTGATCGCCGGCGTGCTCGCGCGGGTCGGCTGGCTCCATCTGCCCGATACGCTGGCCGTCCTGATGTCGCCGTGGGTCATCGGCGCGGCGGCCGTGCTCACCCTCACCGAATTCCTGGCCGACAAGATCCCCGCATTCGATTCGCTGTGGGATGCCGTGCATACCTTCATCCGCATTCCCGCCGGTGCCGTCCTGGCCGCCGGCGCGCTCGGCCATGCCGATCCGACCGTGCTCGCGGTCGCGGGGCTCGCCGGCGGCTCGCTGGCCGGCGCCGCGCACGTCGCGAAGGCCGGCACGCGTGCGCTGATCAACCTGTCCCCCGAGCCGATTTCGAACTGGGTCGCGTCGTCGACCGAGGACGGCCTCGTCGTCGGCGGGCTCGTGCTCGCGTTCTTCGTTCCGCTCGCGTTCCTCGTGCTGCTCGCCGCGTTCATCGCGGCGTCGGCGTGGGCGCTGCCGCGTCTGTGGCGCGGCGTGTCGGGCGGCTTCCGCGGGATGGCGAACCACATGGTGTCGCGGCTCAACTCGATCGGGGGCAAGCGCGATTGAACGAGCGGCGACACGCGGCGCAGCCGCCGGCCGGGCAGCCCGGCCATGACGGGCCCGCGCAGGCAGGCCGCTTCGGCCTGCACGACCTGATCCGCCAGGCCGCCCGGATGACCGCGCGCGACTGGCGCGCGGGCGAGTTGACGTTGCTCGTCCTCGCGCTGGTGCTGGCGGTCGCGGCGCTGACGAGCGTCGGTTTTCTGGCCGACCGGCTGCGCCAGGGGCTCGAGCGCGATGCACGCCAGATGCTCGGCGCCGATTTCGTCGTGCGCGCCGATCGTCCCGTCGATCCGTCGTTCGACCGGCAGGCCCGGGCGCTCGGCCTGCGCACCGCGACGACCGCCATCTTCCCGAGCATGATCGCGTCCGCCGCGGGCGGCCAGGCAGCCGATGCCGCGCCGTCGCGCCTCGCGGCCGTGAAGGCCGTGTCGCCCGGGTATCCGCTGCGCGGCGCCGTGGACATCGTGCCGGCCGGCGCGACCGCCGCGCAGAAGGCGGCCGCGATTCCCGCGCCCGGCACCGTGTGGGCCGATCCCGCGTTGCTCGACGCGTTGCACCTGAAGGCGGGCGACACCGTGCGCGTCGGTCTGCGCACGTTCACGGTCGCCGCGTCGATTTCCCGCGAACTCGATCGCGGTTTTTCGTTCGTCAATTTTTCGCCGCGGCTGATGATGCGCGCGGACGACCTCGCCGCGACGGGGCTGACGGGCTACGGCAGCCGCGTCACCTACCGGCTGCTGGTCGCCGGCGACGCACCGGCCATCGCGCGTTTCGAAGCCTACGCGCACGCGCGCGTCGATGGCGGGAAACTGCGCGGCGTCGGGCTCGAGTCGTTGCAGGAGGGGCAGCCGCAGGTGCGGCAGACGCTGGACCGCGCGCGCCATTTCCTGACGCTCGTCGCGCTGCTGACCGCTCAATCGATCATCTCGGCCAGCCGCGCTTCTGGCGGTTCCTGGTGCTGCTGCTCAACGAAATGGTGCCGTTCGACAACGCGCTCGCGACCGCGGTCGGCCGCGACGGCGTGCCGCTCGTGCTCGACGA
>NZ_JAAGPK010000028.1:0-70908 GCF_017104685.1 Burkholderia sp. Tr-20355
GACGTTCGCGAAGTTCATGGCGAGCTTCTATCTGGCGCTCGCGCTGCTGTGGGGCGTGCTGACGCTCGCCGGCGTGACGTTCCTCGGCAAGCGTGCGTTCACGCTGATCCGGCTGATTCGCGAGCCGCCTGCCGCCCGACGCCGCTGTCCATGCTTTTGACGCAGCGCTCGATGCGCTGCTTTTCTTATTCTCTTCATCCCGTCCGCAGCCATGCACGACAAAATCCTGATTCTCGACTTCGGTTCGCAAGTCACCCAACTGATTGCGCGGCGCGTGCGTGAAGCGCACGTCTACTGCGAAATCCACCCGAACGATGTGTCCGACGACTTCATCCGCGAGTTCGCGCCGAAGGCGGTGATCCTGTCGGGCAGCCACGCGAGCACGTACGAAGACCATCAGCTGCGCGCGCCGCAGGCCGTGTGGGATCTCGGCGTGCCGGTGCTGGGCATCTGCTACGGCATGCAGACGATGGCCGTGCAGCTCGGCGGCAAGGTCGAGTGGAGCGACCATCGCGAATTCGGCTACGCGGAAATGCGTGCGCACGGCCATACGCGCCTGCTCGACGGCATCGAGGATTTCACGACGGCCGAAGGCCACGGGATGCTGAAGGTCTGGATGAGCCACGGCGACAAGGTTGCCGAGCTGCCGCCGGGCTTCGCGCTGATGGCGTCGACGCCGAGCTGCCCGATCGCCGGCATGGCCGACGAGGCGCGCGGCTACTACGCGGTGCAGTTCCACCCGGAAGTCACGCACACGGTGAAGGGCCGCCAGATCATCGAACGCTTCGTGCTGCAGATCGCCGGCGCGAAGCCCGACTGGATCATGAAGAACCACATCGAGGAAGCCGTCGCGAAGATCCGCGAGCAGGTCGGTGACGAGGAAGTGATTCTCGGCCTGTCGGGCGGCGTCGATTCGAGCGTCGCGGCCGCGCTGATTCACCGCGCGATCGGCGACCAGCTCACCTGCGTGTTCGTCGACCACGGCCTGCTGCGCCTGAACGAAGGCAAGATGGTGCTCGACATGTTCGAGGGCCGCCTGCATGCGAAGGTCGTGCACGTCGATGCGTCCGACCAGTTCCTCGGCCACCTGGCCGGCGTGACCGATCCGGAAGCGAAGCGCAAGATCATCGGCCGTGAGTTCGTCGAGGTGTTCCAGGCCGAGGCGAAGAAGCTGTCGAAGGCGAAGTGGCTCGCGCAGGGCACGATCTACCCGGACGTGGTCGAATCGGGCGGCACGAAGACGAAGAAGGCAACGACGATCAAGAGCCACCACAACGTCGGCGGCCTGCCGGAAACGCTCGGCCTGAAGCTGCTCGAGCCGCTGCGCGACCTGTTCAAGGACGAAGTGCGCGAGCTGGGCGTCGCGCTTGGCCTGCCGCCGGAGATGGTGTACCGCCATCCGTTCCCGGGCCCGGGCCTTGGCGTGCGGATTCTCGGCGAAGTGAAGCGCGAGTATGCGGACCTGCTGCGCCGCGCGGACGCGATCTTCATCGAGGAACTGCGCAACACGACCGCGACCGCGCAGGACGCGGCGGCCGGCCTGTGCGGCGAAGCCGATGTCGGCAAGAGCTGGTACGACCTGACGAGCCAGGCGTTCGCGGTGTTCCTGCCGGTCAAGTCGGTCGGCGTGATGGGCGATGGCCGCACGTACGACTATGTGACGTCGCTGCGCGCGGTGCAGACGACCGACTTCATGACCGCGCACTGGGCGCACCTGCCGTACGCGCTGCTCGGCCGTGCGTCGAACCGGATCATCAACGAAGTGCGCGGGATCAATCGGGTCGTGTACGACATTTCGGGCAAGCCGCCGGCGACGATCGAGTGGGAGTGATTCACAATCGGCTCACGTCGTCTCGAGCAGTATCAAAAATCGACCGTGAGCCTTTTGTGTCAAGGGATTGAGTGATTCAGCGCGCATCCTGTTTCACTCAATCCCGGTCATTCGGGCGGTACGAATGACGGTACCGCATGAGACGGCTGGCTAGTCGCGCGAGGACGTTAGCCTGACCGTATCAAGGTGACCGATCAGGGCATCGATGAAAGCCCGGACCTTTGCCGACATGCTGCGGTGCGTCGGATACAACGCGTGAAGCTCGATGGGTTCCCGTCGCAATGACGGAAGGACCCGCACCAGGGTGCCCGCCGTCAAGGCGGGAGCCGCGAGGTAGCTTGGAAGAAAACCAATCCCGCCGCCGCCTTCAAGAACGATCTTCTGCGCAGCCGCGTCCGGGATGATTGCCCTGCCACGCGGCTGTATGGTCAATTCCGCTTTGCCATCCTGAAAAATCCAGTTCGTGGGCGCCTCCCGAACGATGAGCGCATGTCCGTGAAGTTCAGCTGCCTCCATCGGAACGCCCGCTCGCGCCAGGTAGGACGGACTTGCGCATAACCACAATTCAACGGGTGGCAGCCTGCGAGCGATGAGCGACGAGTCAGGCAGTGTGCCGACGCGCACCGCCACGTCGATACCGTCGCGCGCAATGTCGACGTAGTTCGAGTCCGTGGTCAGCTCCACGGCGAGTTCCGGATAGCGGTCGAGAAATTCAGGCAGCATGGGCGCCACGAGTCCCTGCGCGAACGATTGCGTCGTGTTGATCCGTAGAAGCCCGCGCGGTTTTCCCGCGTAGCCATCGATGATCGCCTGCGCTTCCTGTAGGTCCTGAACTGCCCGCGACGCGTAGGGCAGCAGCAGTTTTCCCGCGTCAGTCAGCCGGAAATGTCGTGTGGACCGGTCGAAGAGCGCCGATCCAATCTCCGTCTCCAATCGGACGAGCGCCCGGCTGACGGACGATTTGGGCGTCTTCAGCGCCCGTGCGGTGCCGGAAAGGCTGCCGCTATCGGCTAACCGAAGAAAGATGATGAGGTCGGCCTGATCCATTTCGTATCGTTTTCCGGAACAGCGAGTCGCGATTCAGCCATCTTATATTCAAACCCGGAACAACCTAGACTTCTTCTCAACGACGTACACCGCGCGTCATGACGAACCGAGGAAGTCATGGAGAACACGCAAACGAGCTATCTGGTCGCCGGCGCCGCCGGCAATCTTGGGCGCAGGGTCATTGATGCGTTGCTTCGCACGCGGCCCGCCAGTGAGATCCGTGCGGGTGTTCGCGGCGGTTCGGCAGGCAAACATGCCCATCGTGCAAAGGGGTGGGCAGCGAACGGCGTAACCGTCGTCAATATGGATCTGGACGACCCGCTTAGCCTCAGGCACGCCTGTGCCGGCGTCGGTACCGTCATTTCGGCAGTTCAGGGCGGACCTGACACCATCATTGACGGCCAGTCCCGTTTGCTCGATGCAGCGCTCGCGGCGAACGTCGGGCGATTCGTCCCGTCGGACTTCTCGGAGAACCTGTTCTCGATTCCTGAAGGCATTAACCCTTACCTCGACATGCGGCGGACCTTCGATCGCAAGGTCGCCCCGAGTGGCATCGGCTATACCCACATCCTGAACGGTGGATTCATGGAGGCCGTGTTCTCCCATCCCGGCCTGATCGATGCCAACGCGGGCACGATCACTTATTGGGGTGACGACGAGGTGCCGCTCGATTTCACTTCCATGAGCGACGTCGCGGCCTGGACGGTGGCGGTCGTCGAGGATCCGGCATCGGCCAACCGGGTGGTGTCCGTGGCAGGTGACTGCCGCACCATTGCCCAGATCGCAGGTGACTATGCAGCAGCGACGGGCAGGGCGCTTCATCGGATTCGTCGAGGCTCGATCGCGGACGGATACGCCGAACTACGGCGAATGGCGAAGGCCGGTGCTCATCCGACGGCGATGCTGTCGCTCCAGTATCTGCTACCGATGATGTCGGGCGAAGGGACTTTGCGCGACATCGCGAATGACCGATATCCGGCGGTGCGGCCGACATCGCTCGTCGACTTCATGAAACGTCGCTACGCAACTAAAGGCAGCAAGTCATGAGTGATCTGATCAAGCCGTTTCATCTCGATGTGCCCGAGCACGAATTGTCCGATTTGCGCGAGCGACTGCGGCGGGTGCGCTGGCCCGACCCTGAGACCGTCAATGACACGAGTCAGGGTCCGCGGCTTTCAAAGCTGCAGGCATTGGTCGCGCATTGGATAGAGGGTTACGACTGGCGTCGCTGCGAGTCGATGTTGAATGACTTCGGGCAGTTCAAGACGACCATTGACGGCCTTGACATCCACTTCCTCCACATTCGGTCACCTGAACCCGATGCCGTTCCATTGCTGATGGCGCATGGTTGGCCCGGTTCCGTGCTTGAGTTCCGCAAGGTGATAGGGCCGCTCGGCAATCCCGCCGCACATGGCGGCGATCCGAGGCAGGCGTTTCACCTCGTCATTCCGTCGATGCCGGGATTTGGTTTTTCCGACAAACCTGATGAACCCGGATGGGACATGTCGCGCATTGGGCGCGCTTACGTTCAGCTGATGCACCGACTGGGCTATGACCGTTGGGTCATGCAAGGTGGTGATCTTGGCGCAGGCGTGACGGACGAAGTCGCGTCACTGGCGCTCCCCGAGCTTATGGGTATCCATCTGAACTTCGCGATGTTCATGCCCACGCCGGACGAAATGCGCGACGCGACGCCGGATGAGCAGGGCATGCTCGACAGTGCCCGGTATTTCTGGAGCACGCTATCCGGATACGCTCAACAGCAGCAGACGCGACCGCAGACGATAGGCTACGCGCTCGCGGATTCTCCGGTTGCGCAGGCAGCGTGGATTTACGCGATGTTCCAGGACACGTGCGGCACCGCGGGCAACGCGGAAGCTTCCTTCACGCTCGACGACATGCTCGACGACATCATGTTGTACTGGATACCCAATACGTCGGCTTCGTCAGCACGACTGTATTGGGAACTGAAGCGATCCAGCTGGTCCTCCGCGGCTCGTATCGATCGTCCCATTGCCGTGCCGTCTGGATTCACCATGCTTGCTGGCGAACACGTACGAAAATCGCGGCGGTGGATCGAAC
Organism: Burkholderia sp. Tr-20355; assembly: GCF_017104685.1. Lineage (NCBI taxonomy): Bacteria > Pseudomonadati > Pseudomonadota > Betaproteobacteria > Burkholderiales > Burkholderiaceae > Burkholderia > Burkholderia sp. Tr-20355. The sequence goes on from NZ_JAAGPK010000028.1 coordinate 4,961, forward strand.
GACGCTACCGCGATGTGCGGCACTTCGGCGAGCACGAGCAGGGTGGCCATTTCGCCGCGTTGGAAAATCCGAATGCGCTGGTAAGCGATATTCGCGCGACATTTGCGAGCATCCGTTAAAGAAGAGCCAATGGCACATCTGCTTCCGAACGTTGTTCGGAAGGGATTTAGCTCGGCCGCAAAAGCCTGGACGGCGAACACGATTGCGGCGGACGCAGACGAAGCAGTGGGTTCCTGGCCGGCCGATACCGCAATCGTGCGTCAATCAACGTAGGGGGGGGGCGCCGCACGAATTTCATCCGCCACCTTTGGCGGACTGTCACGCCGTCCAAACCGAGCGGCGTGAACGGCTTGATCGGACCGGCCTGAAATAGCAGGAGGATCGCTCATCCGAACAGGCCTGAAATAGCAGGAGGATCGCTCATCCGAACAGGCCGCGAATAACCAATGCTACCCGCGCCAGCCGCGTGCTGTGCTTGATCCGGCCTGAGCTTTCGAGCTGAACCAGCCCATGAAGGGTTGCCCAAAACGTCTCCGTCGCCACGTCGACATTCAGACTCGACGGCACGACAGCGGCAAGCACCTCGAAGGCTTCTCTCAGTTCAGGCCTGGTGTCGGCCTCTGCGAAAAGCAAGTCGGTCGGCATCGTGAACATCGCCTCGTAGAGCGCGGGATTGTCGCGAGCGAAGTCGAGATAAGCGATCGCAACACTTTCGCACGCCTGGCGGGGATCGGTTGATCGCTGCGCCGCTTGATGAAGCGCCGTCTTGATTTCCCGAAAGCCTTCGAGCGCAACGGCGCCGACGATCGCGTCCCGGTTCTTGAAGTGCGAATAGAGGACGGGCTGGCTGTACTCGATCTCGTCAGCCAGGCGGCGAACGGTAACGGCGCTCCAGCCCTCTGCCTCCGCAATCTGTCGGGCCGCTGCGGTGATGCGCTGCTCGCGTGCGTCCCGGTCCCTGTTCTTGCGCTCGGCGACCCCCATCACTGATTCCCCCAAAAGCCTCTTTGACCCGTAATTATACCGACGCTTGAAGAAATAGCGTTGCTAGACTATGATTCTAGCGTTGCTAGATATTTTTTCTCGGATAGAACTTCGAAGCAGGCAGTGATGTGACTCCCTAACCGCAAAAGGACTTCATCCATGAACAGCGCTCCTTCCCCTGATCTGGCCACGCTCGGCTACCTCTTTGCCGAGATCATGTCCAACCACGATGTATCGCGCCTCGACGAGATCAAGGCCCCGAACTACGTGAACCACAACGCATTCGCTGAACCCGGACGGGAAGGTTCCAAGAAGGTGCTTGGGGCCATCATCGCGGGCGTTCCCGACCTGAAGGTCACCGCGGAGGACGTTTTCGTGTCGGCCGACGGCTCCCGCGTGGTCGGTCGCTATCGTTACGAGGGCACCCACACCGGCAACCTTCTCGGCTACCCCGCGACCGGCAGGCCCTTCGTCATGCGCTCGATCGACATCTGGCGGGTGGAGCACGGCCGCTTCGTCGAACACTGGGACGAACTCAACACCCTCGAGGTCTTCATCCAGATCGGCGCCGTCCAGCCGCCCAAGCAGCCTGCGTAAGCTTCCGGGTCGGGTTCACGTCCGGGCAAAAAAAACGGCTTGGCGCTTGCCAAGCCGTTTTTGCATTCACGCATCGCGTGGAACGGGACGCGTCGTGTCAACGGGCGCGACCGGATGCCTACGCGTGCGCGCACCCGAGCGAACGCAGATACGTCGGCACCTTCGCCTTGCTCGTTGCCTGGACTCGCGACATCAGCGCGTGATCGATGCGATCCAGCCCGTACGTCCGGGCGATGTCGTGCTGCAATCGGCACCACAGATGGCCGGCCATTTCGGCATCGACCATCGCCCGGTGCGCGCGGCCCGATTTCGGTAACCGCAGCATCTCGACCAGGCTCGACAGGCGATGACTGCGAGCGTCCGGGTAGATCCGTCTCGCCACCAGCATCGTGCAGGCGAACGCATGCTCGGCCGGCATGCCGAGCTGCCCGAGCTCCGACTGCCAGAAGCGTTTGTCGAAACCGGCGTTGTGGGCGACGACCGCATGCTTGCCGACGAACGCCGCGGCTTCCTTCATCACTTCGGACGCCGGCGGTGCCGACGCGATCATGTCGTTCGTGATGCCGGTGAGCGCGACGACATCGGACGGGATGCGCCGGCCCGCATTCATCAGGCTCTGGAAGCGGTCGACGATCTGCCCGTCACGCAGAAGGATGACGGCGATTTCGGTCGCGCGGTCGCCCATGTTCGGCGACAGTCCGGTGGTTTCGAAGTCCAGTACCGCGACGGTCTGCATGGTTGAATCCTGCTGCTTCATGGGGTGACGTTTGGGTTGGCCGAGAGAGTAGCATCATCGGGGCGGAGATAGGCTCGTTTGGCCCGAGAAACGCGCGTTCTCGCTATTGCACCGTTTGTGACTGGCTGCGATGCAGGGGCGTGATCCGACTGACGTTGTTCCACGCGTGATCGTCGCGCGGCAAGCTCACCCGGACCTTCGGCCATCCGGATCAAGATCGGATGACGGCAGGAAATCCGGGCTTGCCAGCGCGGCGGCTATCCGTTACCTGCGCTCGAGAACGACATGGCATCGGCGCGATTGGCGTCCGACAGCGGGCCGCGAACGGGAATCGAGATGTCATCGCTCGGATAACGTGCGAATGGATGTCGCACCGGTTCCCGATCCTGCTCAGGATCGTTCGCTACCGCGATAACGAAGGTGAATCAGCGGATACGGCCGCCCTTGTCCGTCGCAGGCCGATCGTCCGCAGCGCTCGAACCCGAGCCGCTCGTAGAATGCCGTGGCCGCTTCGTTCTGCTCGTTGACGTCGGTCGTCAAATCGGGGTGGCGCCCGAGCGCAGCTTCGACAAGCCGCCGACCGACACCCGTCCCATGATGGGCGGGATCGACGAACAGCGCTTCCATGTGACTGCCGTCGAGCAGCATGAAGCCGATCGGCCGATCGTGCGCGTCGACAGCGAGGTCGAGCGGCGCGGCCGGCAGGAACGTGACGACTTCGGCTTCGATGGCGCGGCGGTCGTCGTCGCTCAGGAAGGGGTGGGTTGCGTCGACGGCACGGCGCCAGATATCCAGCACGCGTGTGCCGTCGGCCTCGGTGGATTGGCGAATTCTGATCATGATTGGATAGGTTGTGATCCGGTGCCCGGCGGGTAGCCCGCACCGCGATGGATCGGGCGCATCGTCCGCACGGTAGCGCGGAAACGACGGCGAAGCGTCAAACGGGCGAGCGCCGCGCGTCGCCCAGGGATGCCGACCGTTCGATCGCCCGTCGCGCGACGTCGCGCACGCCCGCACTCATCGGCACGTCATCACGATCGAGCTCGTCGAGGGCGAACCAGCGCGCATCGAGCGCATCGTCGCCGGCGGCGGGCGTGCCGCGCAGCCATCGGCACAGCACCGCGACCATGATGAAATGCTGGCGCACGGCGCCGCCCGCATCGTAATCGAACGCATCGAGCGCGGTAAAGGCGTCGAGTGCATCGACCGCGACGGTCGTCTCTTCGGCGATCTCGCGAACGACCGCGTCCGCGATCGGTTCGCCCGGTTCGATCTTGCCGCCGGGGAACCCCCAGCAGCCCGCGTCGGGCGGATTCGCGCGGCGCACGAGCAAAACGTCGCGTTCGCGCAGCACGATGCCGATCACGGCGGGAACGGGGCGCACGGTTGCGGCGGCGCCGATTGCGGAGGGCTGCGTTCCGGACATGGGCGCGCCTATGCGTCGGTGCGTCGTTCGATCGCGCGAATCACCGCGACCATGTCGTCCGATCCATGTCCGGCTTTTTCGGTCTCGCCGTAAAGCGCGTGACAGACGTCGAGCAGCGGCGACGCGATGCCGGTGCCGCGCGCGGATTCGGCGACGAGGCGCGCGTTCTTCAGCACGTCGGTGATCGCGGCCTGCACGGAGAAATCTTCCGCGACGAGCTTGCCGAGTTTCACGCGCGATACGTCGCTTGCCATCGGGCCGGCGTTCAGCACGTCGGCGAAACGTGCGAGATCGATACCGTGACGTTGTGCGAAATGCGTGGCTTCGGTCAGGCCGGTGACCATCGTGATCAGGAACAGGTTGACGGCCAGCTTCATCGTCAGCGCCGACGGCACGTCGCCGCACACGAAGCTGTCGCGGCACAGCGGCTTGACGAGCGCGCGCACGGCGTCGACGTCGTCCGGCGCACCGGCCAGCATCACGACGAGCTGGCCCGCTTCGGCCGGCTTGCGCGACCCCGATACGGGCGCCTCGACGTAGCGGCCCGACGCGGCGGCGATTTCATCGGCGAGCGCACGCGAATACCCGGGTGCGTTGGTGCCCATGTTCACGATCGTGTGGCCGCCGACGCGCGCGGCAAAACCGGGTGTGCCGCGCGCGAGGACGGCGTCGATCGCCGCGTCGTTCGCGAGCATCAGGATCACGGTGCGGCACGCCGCGAACACGTCGTCGACGTGCTCGGCGATGCGCGCGCCGGCGGCGCGCAGCGCATCGTCGCTGCCGCGCGACCGGCTCCACGCGACGAGCGGCGTGCCGGCACGCGCGAGATTGAGCGCCATCGGCGTGCCCATCACGCCGAGGCCGATGAATCCGACTGCGGTTTGCATGTCCTTGCTCCCACGGTGGGTGGAGACGTTCGTGGGCGTCAGTATCGCAGCGTTTCCACACGCGTGCCATCGCGCCCGCGAACCCGCGGGAAGCCGCACGGCGGCTGCTAGTCGATGTCCGCCAGATAGGGCCACGGATAGATGCCGCGCGCGTGGCCGTCGCCGAACATGAAGCGCACGCCGTAGCCGGCCGGCTCCACGCCTTCGAGCGTCAGGTCGGGCCGGGCATCGATGCGACCGCCGTCACGCCGGATGCGTCGGCATGCCGCGCACGGGCATTCGGAGCGCAATCGCGCATAGCCGATGCGCTGCGTTGCGCCGTCGGGCCAGCGCAGCATGAGCGCGCCTGCCGGATGGTCGAGCGCGATTTCGGTCGGCGCGATCATCGGGGCGCGTCGCCGATTTGCCGGATCGCGATCCGTACGGCCTTGCGGACTTCCGGGTCGCGATCCTCGAGCACATCGTTCAGGGCGGGCAGCGTCGCAGGGTCGCGCAATTCGCCGAGCGCGAGCGCGGCTTCCTTGCGCAGATTGCTGATCGCATGCGAGAGCAGCGCGACGACGGCCGGCGCCGCAGCCGCGTCGCGCAACTGCCCGAGTGCGCGTGCTGCGCGCAGACGCACCTGCCAGTAGTCGTCGTCGAGCGCGGCGACGAGCGGCTCGCGCGCCAGCGTCACGCGCAGCTTGCCGAGCGTGGTGGCTGCTTCCTCGCGTACTTGCCATGCGCGATCGCGCAGCGCGGCGAACAGCGCATCGATGACGGCCGCATCGCCGGCTGCCGCGAAGCCGATCGAGCCGACCGCGGCACGTCGCACGTCCGCATCGGTATCGGCCGTCGCGATGCGCGCGAGCGGCGAAAGCGCGCGCGGATCCTTGAGCCAGCCGAGCACCGTGACGGCTTCGGCGCGCACGGCGGGGGGCTCGGCCTCGAGCGCATGCAGCGCGGGTGCGAACGCACCGGGGTCGCGCAACTCGCGCAATCCGCGCAGCACGGCACGGCGCACGAACGGCTCGGGCCGGCCGGCCCAGCGGCACAGTACGGGACCCGACGCCGGGTCCTTCAGTTCGGACAGGCTCTGGGCGGCGGCGGCGCGCACGTCGTCGTCCGGATCGAGCAGCGCGCCGCACAGCGCCTCGACGACGTCGGGCTGTTCCCACGCACCGAGTACGCGGGCGGCTTCGCCGCGCACGTCGGCCGACGGGTCGGTGCGCAGCGCGGCGACGAACGCCGGCACGCGTTCGGGATCCTCGAGATCCGCGAGTTCGAACAGCGCGACGCGGCGCACGGATGCGTCGGGCGCGGCGAGGCGGGCGACGAGCGCGGCCGGGTCGCGCTCGTGTGCGCCGGGTAGCGGGGCGGCGAAAGGAGAGTCGGTCATGAGCGAAGAAAAAGGGCGTTGACGTACGCGGTCAGCGCAGCAGGTAGGGGATTTCGACCTTGACTGCGCCGGTCGGACAATCGCGCTCGCACGGCATGCAGTACCAGCATTCGTCGAACTGCATGTAGGCCTTGCCCTTGGTCACGTCGATCGCGAGCAGGTCGAGCGGGCACACGTCGACGCAGACGGTGCACCCCTTGTCGGCGATGCAGCGTTCCTCGTCGATCGTCACGGGTGCGCTGCTGCGCAGGAAGATGTCGTGCGGGGTATGGGGCACGGTAGGGCTCCTTAGAGGGCAGTCGCGAGCGCGGCCGGTTCGCGGATGCGCAGATTCGTGTAGGCACCGCGATCGTCGTCGGCCAGCGGCACGACGTACGGTTCGACCGGCCGCTTCTCGCTGCGCATCGCGCCATCGGCATCCTTGCGCAGCCACGTGTGGCAGAACCATTCGGCGTCGTTGCGACGCGGGAAGTCGACGCGATGATGGTACAGCCCCCAGCGGCTCTCGGTGCGGAACAGCGACGCGCGCGCGGCCATTTCCGCGCAGTCGCGGATCGCGCGCACTTCGGCCGCCCGCATCAGTTCGTGCGGATGACCGGCCTTGATCTGTTCGATATCCTCAGTAATATCGTCAAGGCGTTGCAGCCCGATTTCCATCTTGCGCGTCACCTTCGGCGGTTGCAGGTAATCGTTCACCATGCGGCGCAGCTTGTATTCGACCTGCGCCGGCGCGAGGCCGTGTTCGCGCAGAAGCGGTGCCATCACGCGGGCGCGTTCGGCCTCGACCTGTTCGTCGTCCACCGGCGCAAGGTCGCGTCCGGCCACGTCGTCGGCCGCGTTCTGCCCGGCGAACCAGCCGTACGTGAACGCGCCGAGCATGTAGTTGTGCGGGACGGCCGCCATGTCGCCGGCCGCGTAGAGCCCCGGCACGGTCGTCTCCGCGCGCGCGTTCACGTACACGCCCGATGCGCTGTGACCGCTGCAGAAGCCGATCTCGGAGATGTGCATCTCGACCATCTGGCTGCGGTAGTCGGTGCCGCGCCCCGCGTGGAAGCGGCCGCGGCTCGGCCGTTCGTTCGTATGCAGGATCTGCTCGATGGTCTGGATCGTTTCTTCCGCGAGATGGTCGAGCTTCAGGAACACCGGGCCGTTGCCGCTCTGCAGTTCCTGGTAGAACTCCCACATCATCTGGCCGCTCCAGTAGTCGCATTCGATGAAGCGCTCGCCCTTGCCGTTCGCGGTGAAGCCGCCGAGCGGGCCCGTCACGTACGCGCACGCCGGGCCGTTGTAGTCCTTGATCAGCGGATTGATCTGGAAGCATTCGAGATTCGCGAGCGCGGCGCCCGCGTGATAGGCCATTGCGTAACCGTCGCCCGCGTTGGTCGGGTTCTCGTAGGTGCCCATCAGGTAACCCGATGCCGGCAAGCCGAGGCGGCCGGCCGCGCCGCAGCAGAGGATCACGGCCTTCGCGCGGATCACGTGAAACTCGGCGGTGCGGCAGTCGAAACCGAGCACGCCGCTTGCGCGGCCCTGCGTATCGGTCAGCACGCGCGTCGCGACGATCCGGTTCGTGATCGCGATGCGCGCGCGCTTCAGTTGCCGGTACAGCACCTTCTTGATGTCGTGCCCCTCCGGCATCGGCAGCACGTACGAGCCCATGTGATGGACCTTCTTCACCGCGTAGTCGCCGGTGCCGTCCTTCTCGAACTTCACGCCCCAGCGGTCGAGCTGCTCGATCGTCGTGAAGCTGTGCGCCGCGTACGCGTACACGGCTTCCTGGTCGACGATGCCGTCGTTGGCGATCGTGATTTCGCGCGTGTACTGTTCGGGCGTCGCATGACCGGGGATCACCGCGTTGTTCAGGCCGTCCATGCCCATCGAGATCGCGCCGCTGCGCTTCACGTGGGCCTTCTCGAGCAGCAGCACACGCAGGGACGGGTCGCGCTCCTTCGCCTTGATCGCCGCCATCGGCCCGGCCGTGCCGCCGCCGACCACGACGACGTCGTATTCGTGAACCTGGGTTGTCATCGCTGTTTCCTTGCAGATTTGCGTGGTTTTTGCCGGTCGATGCGCAGCCGGTACTGGAATGCGTCGCCACGGAAGTAGAGGTATTCGTAGTCGATCGGGGCGCCCGACGCGTCGTGCGTGAGGCGCTCGATGCGCAGCACGGGGCTGCCGTCCTCGACGTGCAGCGCATCGACGATCTCGTCGTCGGCGAGGATCGCGTCGATCGACACGTCGGCATGGCCGAGCGGGATGCCGCAGTCGTTTTCCAGCACGAGGAAGATGTCGCGGGTCGCGAGATCGGCGCCCGCGAGGCGCTTGCCGAGCGCTTCCGGCACCCAGGTCTGTTCGAGCGACACCGGTTCGCGGTTCAGCAGCCGCACGCGGTGGATCTCGACGAGCGGCGCGCCTTCCGGCACGTTCAGCTTGGTCGCGAGATGGCGGTCGGCTTTCACGGTGCGCAAGCTGCGCAACTGGTTGACGATCTCGTAACCCATCGACGACATCGCCTCGGCGAAGCCCTGCAGCGACGTCACGTTCTGGAACGCCTTCGGCTTCGACACGAACGTGCCCTTGCCGTGCAGCTTGAACAGCAGTCCTTCCTTCTGCAGGTCGCCGAGCGCCTGGCGCACCGTGATGCGGCTGACGTCGAACATCGCGCACAGCTCGTGCTCGGACGGCATCCGGCTGTGCGGCGCATAGGTGCCGTCGAGAATGCGCGCGCGCAGCATGTCCTTGATCTGTACGTAGAGCGGGGCCGCCGACAGCGGCACGACGTTGGATGCGGTCATCGATCAACTTGTTATGACAAGATGGACCGAGTGTAGTCAGCGTGGCCGCGCGGCCAAACCAACCATTTCCGATAACGAATTTCCGATTCCGGCAAAGCGGGGCGAACGCGTGACCGGTTCGTTGCCGGCCGCGCGGATTGGCCGACAATGAAAAATCGCCGGCCCGTGACCCGCGGATGTCGATTTCCCGATGATTCGCCCGTCGTATCCATGTCGACCGGGTATGGCGCCGCACATGCGGCCTGTACCCGGTTTCCGAGGATGGCCGAAACGGACAAGGAGACGCCAAATGACGGATTCCCGTTACCGCTGGGTGATCGTCGCCGCGGGCGGCCTGATGGGCTGCGTCGCGATCGGCGCGATGTTTTCCCTGCCGGTGTTCCTGCGCGCGATTGCGCGCGACACGGGCTGGTCGATGACCGGCATTTCCACGGCGATGACGCTCGGCTTCATTGCGATGGCCTTCGCGAGCATGGCGTGGGGCAGCCTGTCGGACCGGATCGGCACGCGGCCGGTCGTCCTCGCGGGCGCGGTGCTGCTGTCGGCGAGCCTCGCGCTGGCGAGCCGCGCGCCGTCGCTGTTCGCGTTCCAGCTGACCTTCGGCCTGGCCGTCGGCGGCGCGACCGCCGCGATATTCGCGCCGATGATGGCGTGCGTGACGGGCTGGTTCGACACGCACCGCAGCCTCGCGGTGTCGCTCGTGTCGGCCGGCATGGGAATGGCGCCGATGACGATGGCGCCGCTCGCCGCGTGGCTCGTGTCGGTGCGCGACTGGCGCACGTCGATGCTGCTGATCGCCGGGTTGGCGGCCGTCGTGATGATTCCGGTGTCGCTCCTGGTACGGCGGCCGCCCGCGCTCGACCCTGCCTCCGCGCACGCCGCGCCTTCGGCTGCCGGCGCTCCGGCGGCGATGTCGGTCGCGGATGCGCTGCGCTCGCCGCAGTTCATGATCCTGCTGCTGACCAACTTCTTCTGCTGCGCGACGCACTCGGGCCCGATCTTCCACACGGTCAGCTACGCGGTCACGTGCGGCATCCCGCTGATCGTCGCGGTGTCGATCTACAGCGTCGAGGGGCTCGCCGGGATGGGCGGCCGGATCGCGTTCGGCATGCTCGGCGACCGCCTCGGCGCGAAGCGCATGCTGGTGGCGGGGCTGCTCGCGCAGGCGCTCGGCGCGCTCGGCTATTACTTCGTGCGCTCGCTCGACGGGTTCTACGCGGTCGCGACGCTGTTCGGCTTCATCTATGCGGGCGTGATGCCGTTGTATGCGGTGCTCGCGCGCGAGAACTTCCCGCTGCGGATGATGGGCACCGTGATCGGCGGTTGCGCGATGGCCGGCAGCCTCGGGATGGCCGCGGGCCCGGTCGCCGGCGGCCTGATCGTCGATACGTTCGGCAGTTACGGCTGGCTGTACCTCGGTTCGTTCGCGATCGGCCTCGGCGCGTTCCTGATCGCGATGATGTTTCGCCCGTTCGCGAAAACGCGGCCGGAAACGGCGGCCGCTTGATGCGGCGGCGGAAACGGAACGGCTGCCGTTTCGTCGGACCGGCGCGGTCCGGCGCGCCTCGTCACGAATAGAAAACAGGGCCCGACGCCGTTTGCGTCGGGAGCGGCCCGCACGGCGCTCGGCCCGCTGCGGCGCAGCAGAGCGGCATTTGACGGTGATCGGCGTGCATGCGTGGCGATTCGGCCCCTAAAAAGCACAATATCGAGCATATATTCGAAGGGCCTGTCATAGCCGCGTCACCCTGCTAGAATTCGGCCTGCCGCATTGTTCCGATTGACTGATGAGATTGCTTGACGCCCTGGTCGAACAACGTATCGCCGCCGCCGCCGCGCGGGGCGAGTTCGACGATTTGCCGGGTACCGGCGCGCCGCAGGCGCTGGATGACGACCTGCTCGTGCCCGAGGAGGTGCGGGTGGCCAACCGTATCCTGAAGAACGCGGGCTTCGTGCCGCCGGCCGTCGAACAATTGCGCGCGCTGCGCAACCTGCATGACGAAGTGCAGGCGGTCAGCGACCGTGCCGCGCGCTGCCGGCTGCAGGCGAAGATCCTCGCGCTCGACATGGCGCTCGAATCGCTGCGCGGCGGCCCGATGGTGATGCCGCGCGACTACTGCCGGCGCATCGCGGAGCGCCTGTGCGAGCGCGGGCTCGATGAAGCGCCCGCCGACACGGGGCCGATGTGACGTCCGACGCGCTGCACGACGCAGCCCGGTCGGCAACCGCTCCGACGGCCGAACCGGCCACCGATACACCTGTTCCCGAAGCCACGCCCGTGTCGGCGCGCGACCTGCATTTCATGCGGCTCGCGCAGGCCGCCGCCGAAGAGGCGCGCGCGGCCGGCGAGGTGCCGGTCGGCGCGGTGCTCGTGCGCGGCGACGAAGTGATCGCGCGCGGTTTCAACCATCCGATCGGCGGGCACGACCCGTCCGCGCATGCGGAAATGGCCGCGCTGCGGATGGCCGCGCAGCATCTGCGGAATTACCGGATGCCCGGCTGCGAGTTGTACGTGACGCTGGAGCCGTGCCTGATGTGCGCGGGCGCGATCATGCATGCGCGCATCGCGCGGGTCGTCTACGGCGCCGCCGATCCGAAGACGGGCGCGTGCGGCAGCGTGATCGACGCGTTCGCGAATCCGCAGCTCAACCACCATACCGAAGTGACGGGCGGCGTGCTCGCCGACGAGTGCGGCGCCGCGCTGAAGTCGTTCTTCGCCGAGCGCCGTCGCGCGCTGCGCGAGGCGCGGCTCGCCCGCGATGCCGCACCCGGCGCGTCATAAGCCCACCCGTCAGGCACGACGCCGTGAACCGGAGACGGTTCGGACCCTCTAAGCAGGTTTGACGACCCGACACCTTTCCCCCATGTCCTTCCAGCCCGCCGCGTCCTATACCATCCGCCTGCTGGCGCCGTCCGGTTATCCGCACGACCCGGACGCGATCAATCGCGCGCTCGAACGCCTCAGCACCGCGCAGCATCGCATCGAGAACATCGAGGCGACGCAGCGGCGCTACCAGCGGTTCGGCGGTACCGACGGGGAGCGGGCAGGCGACCTGAACCGCCTCGCCGATCCCGAGCGGCCGCTGCCGGACATCGCGCTCGCGGTGCGCGGCGGCTACGGCGCCGCGCGGATCCTGCACGGGCTTGACTACCGCGGGCTCGAGCGCCGGCTGCGCGACCAGCCGGTCGCGCTCGTCGGCCACAGCGACTTCACCGCGATCCAGCTCGCGCTGTATGCGAAGGCGCGCATCAAGACGTTCGGCGGCCCGATGCTGTCCGCCGACTTCGGCGCGGAAACGCCGAGCGACTTCACGATGCAGCACTTCTGGCAGACGCTGACGCAGCCGGGCGCGACGATCGTCACCGAGGCGCCGCAGGTGCAGGCGGCGAACGTGACGGGCACGCTGTGGGGCGGCAACCTCGCGATCCTGACGTCGCTGATCGGCACGCCGTACATGCCCGACATCGAAGGCGGCATCCTGTTCATCGAGGACGTCAACGAGCAGCCGTTCCGGATCGAGCGGATGATCTACCAGTTGCACCTGTCGGGGCTGCTCGCGCGCCAGCAGGCGCTCGTGCTCGGCCAGTTCACCGGCGCGCGGCCGTTCGAGTACGACAACGGCTACGACATGCAGGCCATGATCGACCAGGTCCGAGCGGTGATCGGGATCCCGGTCGTCACGGGGCTCCAGTTCGGCCATGTGCCCGACCTGCTGACGCTGCCGTTCGGCGCGCAGGCGCAACTGGTCGCGAATGCGCACGGCTTCCGGCTGACCTTGTCGGACTACCCGCATCTCGGCTGATGCAGGCGCGATCGATCGAAAGGCGGGTTTTCCGCCTTTTTCTTTATGTAAATGCGCAACTAACGGTCGAAAATTTTCGTCGACGCACGACCGATTGTTGCCCGCGTATGCACCAGTTTTGTCAACAAAATGGCCGGTCGGGTATACGACAGGAAAGGCCTCAGACAGGCATGTGAGGCTTGTCTTGCATGGAATGAGCGCATCCTGCACCGAACCGGGTCGCGTCGATGCACGCCGATTGTGCGAAATCCCGGAAAAGAATTGTTGACAATCTTTATGTCCGCCCTAGGATGAGGACCATCACACGATGCAGATCATGAACGAGCCCGATTCCCAGCCGTCCGGCGCAGCCGGTCCCGAAGCGATCGCCGAGCGGATCCGCACCGCGATCCTCGAGCATCGGCTCGCGCCCGGCGCGAAGCTGACGGAGGCGCAGCTCTGCGACGTGTTCGGCGTGAAGCGCGGGACGATCCGCCAGGCGCTCGCGCAGCTCGCGACCGACAAGCTGGTCGATCTCGAGCCGAACCGCGGCGCGTTCGTCGCGAGCCCGACGCTGCAGGACGTGCACGAGGTGTTCGAGATGCGCCGGATCATCGAGCTGGCGGTGGTCGAGCGGCTGGCAACCGGGCCCGGCGCGAAGCGGCTGAAGGGCGTCGCTGCGCTGATCGACAAGGAGCGCAAGGCGTTCGAGCGGCACGACTTCGCGGCGTGGATCCGGCTGTCGGGCGAATTCCACACGGCGCTCGCCACGCTGATGGGCAATGCGACGCTCAGCGCGTGCCTCGAAGGGCTCGTCGCACGCTCGACGCTGATGTCGGCGCTGTACGAATCGCACGGGCGCAGCCCGTGCTCGTGCGACGACCACGACGAGATCCTCGCCGCGCTGGAGGCGGGAGACCCGAAGCAGGCGGTGACGCTGATGGCGCGCCACCTGCAGCATGTCGAACTGAAGATGCTGGACCGGCCCGCGCAAGGGCAGGTCGATTTGCGCGAAGTGTTCGGCGGCGCCTGAGCGGCGACGCGAACCCGGCCGCGCGCCACAGAACGAGCGAAATGCAGGCCCGCGGTATTTGCCGCGGGCCGCTGGTCCGACTCCGGGCGACGATCCGGAGCGATATCGATGACGGTGGAGCGGCCGCCCGGCCGCGTCAAGGAGAAGTCATGGCTCAGTTCAGTGTGGCGCACGAGAGCGCCTTTCCGGCGAAAGAAGGCGGCGAGGGCGGTGATCCGACGCTGCCGGATGGTTACAGCGAACGTCTGTACAACGAAGATTTGGCACCCCTGAAGAATCAGACGTGGGGCGCGTACAACATCTTCGCGTTCTGGATGTCGGACGTGCACAGCGTCGGCGGCTACGTGTTCGCGGGCAGCCTGTTCGCGCTCGGGCTGACGAGCTGGCAGGTGCTGATCGCGCTGATCGTCGGCATCGGCCTCGTGAACGCGCTGTGCAACCTGATCGCGCGGCCGAGCCAGCAGATCGGCGTGCCGTATCCGGTCGCGTGCCGCGCGACCTTCGGCGTGCTCGGCGCGAACGTGCCGGCGGTGATCCGCGGGCTGATCGCGATCGCGTGGTACGGCATCCAGACCTATCTCGCGTCGAGCGCGCTCGTGATCGTCGTGCTGAAGTTCTTCCCGCAATGGCTGCCGTACGCGGACGTCCATCGCTACGGCTTCCTCGGGCTGTCGGCGGTCGGCTGGGCCGGCTTCATGCTGCTGTGGGTGCTTCAGGCGTTCGTGTTCTGGAACGGGATGGAGACGATCAAGAAGTTCATCGACTTCGCCGGCCCGGCGGTCTACGTCGTGATGTTCATCCTCGCCGGCTACATGGTGTGGCGCGCGGGCTGGCGCAACATCGGCATCAACCTCGGCGGCGTCAAGTATCACGGCGCGGAAGTGATCCCGGTGATGATCACGGCGGTGTCGCTGGTCGTGTCGTACTTCTCCGGGCCGATGCTGAACTTCGGCGACTTCTCGCGCTACTGCCGCTCGTTCGGCGACGTGAAGCGCGGCAATTTCTGGGGGCTGCCCGTCAACTTCCTCGCGTTCTCGCTCGTCACGGTGATCACGACGGCGGCGACCTTGCCGGTGTTCGGCGAACTGATCACCGACCCGGTCGAGACGGTCGGCCGCATCGACCATCCGACCGCGGTGATCCTCGGCGCGCTGACGTTCACGATCGCGACGATCGGCATCAACATCGTCGCGAACTTCGTGTCGCCCGCGTTCGACTTCTCGAACGTCGCGCCGCGGCTGATCAGCTGGCGTGCGGGCGGGATGCTCGCGGCCGTCGCGTCGATCTTCATCACGCCGTGGAACCTGTTCAACAACCCGGCCGTGATCCACTACACGCTCGACGTGCTCGGCGCGTTCATCGGCCCGCTGTACGGCGTGCTGATCGCCGACTTCTATCTCGTCAAGCGCGGCCGGCTCGTGCGCGACGACCTGTACACGATGTCGGAGAGCGGCAGCTACTGGTATACGGGCGGCGTGAACCGCCGCGCGCTCGCCGCGCTGCTGCCGGCGGCCGTGATCGCGGTCGTCTGCGTGATGGTGCCGGGCTGGCAGGCCGCCGCGAATTTTTCCTGGTTCATCGGCGCGGGGCTCGGCTTTGTGTTCTACCGGCTGCTCGTGAGCGCGAAGGCGTGAGGAGCGTGCGATGAAGATCCGACTGATCAATCCGAATACGACGCAGCGGATGACCGACGCGATGGGGTGCTGCGCACGCGAGGTCGCGGCCGCGGGCACGGAGATCGTCGCGGTGAGCCCGCCGATGGGGCCGCCGTCGATCGAAGGTTATTACGACGAGGCGCTCGCGACGCCGGGGCTGCTCGCCGAGATCGCGCAGGGCGAGCGCGACGGCTGCGACGCCTACGTGATCGCGTGCTTCGGCGACCCGGGCCTGTACGCGGCGCGCGAACTCGCGCACGGGCCGGTGATCGGCATCGCCGAGGCCGCGATGCATGCGGCGAGCGTGCTCGCGCCGGGCTTCTCGGTCGTCACGACGCTCGCGCGCACCTGCGGGATGGCGTGGCACCTCGCGGAGCGCTACGGGATGAAGCGCTTCTGCCGCAACGTGCGCGCGACCGACGTCGCGGTGCTCGAACTCGACCGGCCGGGCTCGGCCGCGCGCCGGATCATCGTCGACGAATGCCGGCGCGCGCTCGACGAGGACGGCGCCGACGCGATCGTGCTCGGCTGCGCGGGGATGGCCGAGTTCGCGCACGAGATCGAGCAGCAGATCGGCGCGCCGGTGGTCGAAGGCGTCACGGCGGCCGTCAAGTGGGCCGAGGCGCTCGTCGCGCTGCGCCTCGCGACCGCGAAACGCGGCGATTACGCGCGGCCGCTGGCGAAGCGCTACGACGGCGCATTCGCCCGCTTCAGCCCGCCGGACGGGGAGGCGGCGGAGCCGGTCCCGAATTTGCCGCAACCGCACATACACACCGTCTGACACGCACTATCTGCGTCGCTGTATGGGCGCGTATGAACGTTTTCGCTACACTGGGCCGTCATCGCATCGGCTCGTGCGGCCGGCTTCCGGCGCCGCGCGGTCGATGCGAACCCATTATTTCAGCCCGCTTTCGCCGTACTTCGAACCCATGTCACTCGATCCCAACTATCCTCGCGACCTGATCGGCTACGGCCGCCATCCCGTTCAGGCGAACTGGCCGGGGCGCGCCCGCGTCGCCGTGCAATTCGTGCTGAACTACGAGGAGGGCGGCGAGAACTGCGTGCTGCACGGCGATCCGGGCTCCGAGCAGTTCCTGTCCGAAATCGTCGGCGCGGCCGCGTATCCGGACCGCCACATGAGCATGGAGTCGATCTACGAATACGGTTCGCGGGCCGGCGTGTGGCGCATCCTGCGCGAATTCGAGAAGCGCGGGATGCCGCTGACGGTCTTCGGCGTCGGCATGGCGATCGAGCGTCATCCGGAGCTCGCGCGCGCCTTCGTCGAGCTCGGCCATGAAATCGCGTGCCACGGCTGGCGCTGGATCCACTACCAGAGCATGACGCCGGAACTCGAAGCGGAGCACATGCGCCTCGGGATGGAAGCGATCGAGCGCGTGACGGGCGAGCGTCCGCTCGGCTGGTATACCGGCCGCGACAGCCCCAATACGCACCGCCTGGTCGCGGAATACGGCGGCTTCCTGTACGACTCCGACAACTACGGCGACGACCTGCCGTTCTGGATGGACGTCAAGGTGTCGGGCGGCGGCACGTCGCCGCAACTGATCGTGCCGTACACGCTCGACACGAACGACATGCGCTTCGCGACGCCGCAGGGTTTCAACACCGGCGATCACTTCTTCGACTACCTGCGCGACGCATTCGACGTGCTGTACGCGGAGGGCGACGAGGCGCCGAAGATGCTGTCGATCGGCATGCATTGCCGGCTGCTCGGCCGGCCGGGCCGGTTCCGCGGGCTGCAGCGTTTCCTCGATCACCTCGAGAAGCACGATCGCGTTTGGGTGACGCGCCGTGTCGATATCGCGCGTCACTGGCGTGAACATCATCCGTATCAGCCCAATCATCAAGACGAAGGGAAAGCATGAAGGCGATGCGCTACACGTTGGAACAACTGAACACGATGGCGCCGAGCGCATTTGTCGCGGCGCTGTCGGGGATCTTCGAACATTCGCCGTGGGTGGCCGAGGTCGCCGCGGGCGAGCGGCCGTTCGCGAGCATCGACGCGCTGCACAAGACGATGGCGGACGCGGTGGAAACGGGCGGCGAAGCGCGCCAGCTCGCGCTGATCAACGCTCACCCGGAATTGGCCGGCAAGGCCGCCGTGCGCGGCGAGCTGACGGCCGAGTCGACGCGCGAGCAGAGCGGTGCGGGCCTCGACCAGTGCACGCAGGAAGAATTCGACAAGCTGCTGACGCTGAACCGCACGTATCGCGAGAAGTTCGGCTTCCCGTTCATCCTCGCGGTGCGCGGTTATGACCGGCACGGCATCATCGCGAACTTCGAGTCGCGCGTGAATCATTCGCGCGCCGAGGAACTGCGCGCGAGCCTCGACCAGATCTACCGGATCGCGCGCTTTCGCCTCGACGACCTGATCGACGCCTGACACCGCGCACGGCCCGCTGCGTCGCGGCGGCCGGATCGCAATCACTGAAACAAGGAAACATCATGGCTGTTCCGCTTCTCGATCCCAACGCACCCGAATTCACGCGGCGCTACGTGAATCTTGCCGACCCGCGTCTCGGTGCGCAGGCGCTCGAGGCCAGCGACGATTTCTTCGCGCCGAAGGACCGGATGCTGAACCCCGAGCCGGCCGTCTTCATCCCCGGCAAGTACGACGACCACGGCAAGTGGATGGACGGTTGGGAAACGCGCCGCAAGCGCACGACGGGGTACGACTGGTGCATCGTCAAGCTCGCGCGCCCGGGCGTGATCAAGGGCTTCGACATCGACACGAGCCACTTCACCGGCAACTTCCCGCCGGCCGCGTCGATCGAGGCCGCGTTCGTGGCCGACGGCGCGCCGACGCATGCGACCGAGTGGGTCGAGATCGTGCCGTCGACGACGCTGCAGGGCAACAGCCATCACTACGTCGAAGCGAGCGACGCACGCGCGTTCACGCACCTGCGCGTGAACATCTACCCGGACGGCGGTATCGCGCGCCTGCGCGTGTACGGCCAGCCGCAGCTCGACTGGGCCGGCGCGAGCGCGACCGAGCAGTTCGACCTCGCGGCGATGGAAAACGGCGGTTACGTCGTGGCCGCGAACAACCAGCACTTCGGCGTCGCGTCGAACCTGCTGCTGCCGGGCCGCGGCGTGAACATGGGCGACGGCTGGGAAACCCGCCGCCGCCGCGAGCCGGGCAACGACTGGGCGATCATCGCGCTCGCGCAGCCGGGCGTGATCCGCAAGATCGAAGTCGATACCGCGTTCTTCAAGGGCAACTACCCGGACCGCTGCTCGATCCAGGCCGCGTACGTGTCGGGCGGCACGGACAGCTCGCTGATCACGCAGTCGATGTTCTGGCCGGTGCTGCTCGGCGAACAGAAACTGCAGATGGACAAGCAGCACTATTTCGAACAGGACATCGCGTCGCTTGGCCCCGTCACGCACGTGCGACTGAACATCATTCCGGACGGCGGCGTGTCGCGCCTGCGCCTGTGGGGAACGCTCGACAAATGAAGACGCTCGTTATCGAACCGCTGACCAGGGAAGCCTTCGCGCCGTTCGGCGACGTGATCGAAACGGACGGGGCGAAGCAGATCCCGATCAACCTCGGCACGACGATCCGTTTTCACGATCTCGCGAAAGTCGACGTGACGGACGAGGGCGGCCGCACGCTCGTCAACCTGTTCCGCGGCCAGCCGCGCACGCTGCCGTTCGAAGTGAAGATGCTGGAGCGGCACCCGCTCGGCAGCCAGGCGTTCGTGCCGCTGAACGACCAGCCGTATCTCGTCGTCGTCGCGCCCGCGGGCGATCTCGATCCGGCGAAGATCCGTGCGTTCGTGACGAGCGGCTGGCAGGGCGTCAACTACGCGAAGGGGGTGTGGCATCATCCGCTGATCGCGCTCGGCGGCGTCAGCGATTTCATCGTCGTCGATCGCGGCGGTGACGGCCTGAACCTGAACGAGCAGGATCTGCAGGAATCGCTTTGGCTCACCGACGAGGCGCTGCATGCGCTGACCGCCTGAGTCGTCGACGCTTCCGTTGCCTGCCCGCCGAAACCCGCGCAAGATGCGCGGGTTTTTTTATGTGCGCTCGCTTTGTCGCGACTCAGGTCAACACGGCCTTGCGCGCGTCGCGCGAACCGCCGCCGCGACGACGGTTCGCGACCGGCGCATGCTCGGCCATCAGGTCGGCGACCCAGTCGACGAACACGCGCAGCTTTGCGCTGACGTGGCGGTTCGGCGGGAATGCGACGTACATCGGCATCGGTTCGAGTTGCCATGGCTCGAACAGCGGTACGAGTTCGCCCCGCGTGCGATACGCGGCGGCCATGTAGTCGGGCAGCCACAGGATGCCGAGCCCGGCGAGGCCGGCTTCGAGGTACGCATTGCCGTCGTCGACGGCGAGCACGTAGCGGCCGCGTACGGTGATCTGCTCGCCGTCGCGCGCCATCGCAAACGGCAGTGCCTTGCCGGTGCGCGCCCACAGAAAGCCGACGATGCGGTGATGCGTGCCTTCGAGTTCGCCCGGGTGCGTCGGTGTGCCGGCGCGCGCGAGGTAAGCGGGCGATGCGTATACGCCGAGCCGCAGGTCGCCGATGCGGCGCGCGATCAGCGAGCGGTCGGCCGGCTCGCCGCCGCGCACGACGCAGTCGACGTTCTCGCCGATCACGTCGACCACGCGGTCGCTCACGCCCATGTCGAGCTGGATGTCCGGATAGCGCGCGTGGAACGCGGGCAGCGCGGGGATCAGGATCAGGCGCGCGAGCGGGGTCGGCACGTCCACGCGCAGCCGCCCCGTCGGCGACGCCGACGCGGCGGACAGGCTCGTTTCGGCATCGTTCATGTCGGCCAGCAGCCGCACGACGCGCTCGTAGTACGCGGCACCGTCGGCCGTGACGACGACCTTGCGGGTCGTGCGGTGGAACAGCTTCACGCGCAGCCGCGCCTCGAGTTGCTGCACCAGTTGCGTGACGGTGGTGCGGCTCATGTGCAGCGTGTCGGCTGCCTTCGTGAAGCTGCCGGCCTCCACCACGCGGGCGAACGCCTGCATTGCGTCGAATCGATCCATCGGGTCAGGACTCCGCGGCGCCCGGACATTGTTTGGCGCGCGCAAACAGTGTTGGACAAGGTTGCCGGTTTATCCGCCGTGCAACGGTCCTTAAAGTGCCTTCATCGTTGAGACCGGGGCGGCGACGCCCCACCGACCGATGGAGGGGTTGAATGGCAAAGCGTAGCGTAGTTTTTCCGCCCGGTCGCCGGGCGCTGTATGACCGCAATCGCTATTCGCCGGCGGTGCGCGCGAACGGCTTCCTGTTCGTGTCCGGGCAGGTCGGCAGCCGCGACGACGGTTCGCCCGAGCCGGAGCTGGGCGCGCAGGTCCGCCGCGCGTTCGACAACCTGAATGCGGTGCTGCGCGCGGCCGGCTGCACGTTCGACGACGTCGTCGACGTGACGGTGTTCCTCGTCGATCCCGAGGAGACGTTCGAACGGATCTGGACGATCGTCCCCGAATACTGGGGCGATGCACCGCATCCGGCGCTGACCGCCGTCGGCGTGACCTGGCTGTACGGTTTCCAGTTCGAGATCAAGGCGATCGCACGGCTGCCGGAGTCGGCCGATGCGTGAGCGGGGCGCGTGCGTATCACGGCGCGACGGGCGGCTCCTGTTCATACGCGCGATGCAGTCGTGCGGCCAGCGACGGCGAATCGGGCAGCGTCGCCGTGCCGAACCGGCGCACGGCGATGCCCGGCGTCCACGAATTCATCACGACGGCGCCGGCCATCGACGGCAGGTCGGCCGGCGTCACTTCACGGTCGTGCTGTACGATGCCCAGACGTGCCAGCTGCCGCCGCAGGATGCCCATCGTGACACCGCCGAGCATGCCGGCCACCGGCCACACGAGCGCGTCGCCGGTCCAGAACGCGATGTTCCAGATCGAGCCTTCGCTGATGCGTCCACGGCGATCGATGAACGCCGCGTCGTCGAACCCTTGCGCCGCCGCACGGCGCAGGAAGTGCGTTTTCGCGACTTCGCCGACGTGCTTGATGTCCGGCAGCACGCGCTCGTGTTCGAACAGCGCGAGATCGAGCGGGCCGGCCGGCCCCGACGACGGCGCGGCGGTGCGGATCAGCACGTCGAGCGCTTCGTCGTCGCGCGGCGCGGCGAATTCGCCGGTCGTCGCATGGACGGTCGCGCTCAGCGACAGCGCCGACGGCGCACGATCGAGCGCGGCGCGCAGGAACGCGCGAATCCGTGCATCGGGCAGCGCATGCCCGAACAGCGCGTTCGATGCATCGCGCAGCCGTGCAAGGTGCAGGTCAAGGCCGCGTACGCGGCCGTCGCGAACCTGCATCGCGGTGAAATGTGCGTGGCCCGCGAAAGCCAGCGCGGCAAGCGCATCGGGTGTGGCGGCCACGCCGTTGATGTGGGCGACGGACGGGAACGGTGCAGCGGTCATCGGCGAATCTCCAGGTTGGCCGCGGGCGCGGGGCGGCGCGGCATCTTCAAGAAAACCTATTGTTTGCCGATTGATGGTGTCGTGAAAAACGAGTAGTTTTGGAACGGTCGTCAAATTCTGTTTGAAGATCGATGGAACGCATGTGGCCTGGCACGCGCGCGCTGAGGACGTTCGAGGCGGCGGCGCGGCACCTGAATTTTTCGCGGGCGGCCGACGAGGTCGGGCTGACGCCGGCCGCCGTCAGTCACCAGATCAAGGAAATCGAGGCGCAACTCGGCCTGGAACTGTTCGTCCGGACGAGCCGCAGCATCCGGCTGACGCCGGCCGGCGCGGTGCTGGTTGCGGCCGCCGCCGATGCGCTGGCGGGCCTGCGGCACGCGACCGCGCGGGCACGGCGCATCGCGCGCGAGCGGGCGGAGCTGCGCGTGTCGGTCGGCGCGCGCTTCGCGACGCACTGGCTGCTGCCGCGCCTGCCGCGCTTCAAGGCCGCGCATCCGGCGCTCGAACTGACGTTCGACATCACCGACCGGCTGCGCGATTTCGACGGCGACGACGTGGATGTCGCGATCCGCTTCGGCACCGGGCGTTATCGCGACGCGTGCGTGCAGCGCCTGTTCGGCACATCGGTCGTCGCGGTCTGCAGCCCCGCGCTGGTGTCGGCCGGCCCCGCGTTGCGCAAGCCGCGCGACCTGCTGCGCCACACGCTTTGCCACGCCGACTGCGAAGTCGACGGCGTGACCTGGCCGCGCTGGTCGGCGTGGATGGCCGCCGCCGGCGTCGACGGTTTCGACGACAGCCGGTGCGTTGCGTTTCCGGATTCGAGCCACGTCGTGCAGGCCGTGATCGACGGTACGACGATCGGCCTGGCGGAGCCGCACATGATTGCGCGCGATCTCGCGGACGGGCGCCTCGTCCGGCTGTTCGACGTGAACGTCGAGGTGGCGCCGGGGCTCGCGTATCACGTCGTGTATCCGGCGCACACGCAGGACGATCCGCGCATCGTCGCGTTGCGCGACTGGCTCGCGGACGAAGCGGCGATGGAGCACGCGTAGCGCGTCGTCGTGCGTGCTATCGTGCCCGGATTACCACCGCACGACGTCCGGCGCCGGACGTGCCCCTTCGATGAGCCAACCTGAAAACGACCTCAGGGTCCTGCTACGGACGATGCAACCCGAACTGCATCCGGGCGCGTTCGCCTTCGTGTCGCTGCCGACCGGTGCGGACGTATCGTTATCCGAAGTCATCGCGACGTTCCGCGAAGCGGAAGGGCTGACGGTCGTGGTCGAAGAGGCAACGGCAGCACGTCGCGGCTGGCCCGTGCTGTTCCGCGCCGCATGGATCACGCTCACCGTCCATTCCGATCTCGCGGCCGTCGGTCTCACGGCCGCCTTCGCGCGGGCGCTCGGCGCGGCCGGCATCAGCTGCAACGTGATGGCCGCCGCATGCCACGATCACATCTTCGTACCGGTCGACGACGGCCCGCGCGCGCGCGATGCGCTCGTTGCCCTGCAGCGCGACGCGATGCGCGGCTAGTGCCCGAAGTGCATGCGGCGCACGCGGCGCATGAAAAAAACGGGCCCGTCACCGGGCCCGCGAACGGAGAGGATCGCGCCGGCGACCGGCGCACGGCGGCTTACTTGACCGCGCCACCCTCGAACCAGGCGGCGAGCTTGGTCCGCTCGTCATCGGTCATGTGCGTGACGTTGCCGATCGGCATCGCCTTCAGGCGCACGGCCTGTTCGTAGATACGCTGCGCGTTCTTCGACACTTCGTCCGGCGTGTCGAACATCACGCCTGCGGGAGCGCTGCCCATCAGCGTCGGCTTCGACGAGTGGCACTCGACGCAGCGCTGCTGCAGGATCGGCATGATGTCGTTGATCGCGATCTTCGGCGCGTTCGCGGCCTGCGCTTCCGGTGCGACCGGCTTCGGCATCGTCCACACCAGCGCGCCCGACAGCAGCGCGACGCCGCCGATCGGCAGGTACCACAACTGCTTGCCGCGGTGGCGCATCACGAAGAACTGGCGGATCAGCGCGCCGGCCAGCATGATCAGCACGAGCACGACCCAGTTGAACTTGTTCGTGTACGTCATCGCATAGTGGTTCGACAGCATCGCGAACACGACCGGCAGCGTGAAGTACGTGTTGTGCACCGAACGCTGCTTGCCGCGCTTGCCGTAGATCGGGTTCGGTTCCTCGCCCTTGAGCATCTTGTCGACCATCTTGCGCTGGCCGGGGATGATCACGAAGAACACGTTCGCCGACATGATCGTCGCGAGCATCGCGCCGACGATCAGGTAGGCGGCACGGCCCGAGAAGATGTGGCACGCGAGGTACGCGGCGACGACGACGTAGAGGCCGACGCAGATGCCGAGCACGCGGTCGTTGGTGCCGAGGATGCGGCACAGCGAGTCGTAGACGATCCAGCCGGCCGCGAGGAAGCCGAGCGCGGAGGCGACGGCGACCACCGGGCCCATGTCGAGCACGCTCTTGTCGATCAGGTACGTGTTCGGCGCGAGCAGGTACAGCACGAAGAACAGCGAGAAGCCCGACAGCCAGGTGGTGTACGACGGCCACTTCGACCAGTGCAGGTCATCGGGCATTTCCGGCGGGGCCACCGTGTACTTCTGCATGTTGTAGAACCCGCCGCCGTGGACGTGCCACAGCTCGCCGAACACGCCGCGCTTGCGCTGGTTCGCGTCGGTCGGCGGTTTCAGGCTGTTGTCGAGCGCGACGAAATAGAAGGACTCGCCGATCCACGCAATGGCGACGATGACGTGCAGCCATCGCAGCGCGAGGTTCAGCCAGTCGGTGATGAAGCCTTCCATGAAACTCCTCCAGACTCAATTCGTTTGTTCGATGCGGGCGCTGATTCGTCTGTCAGCTGCCGCGATAGGTGCTGTACGACCACGGCGACACGAGCAGCGGCACGTGGTAGTGCGAGCCGGCGTCGGCGATGCCGAAGCGGAGCACGACGCGGTCGACGAAGCGGGGTTCGGGCACCTTCACGCCGAGCGCCGCGAAGTAGTCGCCGGCATGGAACACGAGTTCGTATTCGCCGGTGGCGAGCGCGGCGCCTTCGAGCAGGGGTTCGTCGCAGCGACCGTCGCTATTGGTCAGCACGGTCTTGATCGCGCGGCGCGATTCGCCGTCGAGCGCGTAGAGGTCCACCTTGATGGCCGCGCCGGGACGGCCGTGCGCCGTATCGAGTACGTGGGTAGTGAGCTTTCCCATTCGTTGTGTCCTTGTGTGAATGCGAGGTTCGGCGGCGACCCGATCCATTGACTATGCGGCGGATCGAGGCTCCACGTCACACGTGGCTACATACCCGTCGGCGAGATTGAAGCGAGCGCCGTGCAGGCATTGTAAAAAGGTTCCCCGTGCAAATACGTGCGCGATATCGAAGATAATGCGCCGAGCATGAGCGGCTGTCGACGGCCCGCCGGGCAAGGCTGCCGGCCCGGTTTCGGGCGCCGGGCGGCGCCGCGGGCGGCGTACCATATCGAAACCCTGAGGTACGGTATTCCGGTTCGCGCATTGTGCGCGGCGCGCGCGTGGGCGATCCTCCCGCCGTGCGCGTCGGCCCGTGGCCCGCGCGTACCCCGAAGACGGCGAGCACGCCGGGTAACCGGGCCAGGGCGTTCGAACGGACGCAGGCACCGGGGCGTGCCGCGATTCAGCGTTCGAACGGCTGTGTGACCGCCTCCAGGCAGCGCCTGGAGGCAGACCGACGCGGAGAACGCATGAACCTCGAGCAGCACGCTGGCGCACGCGCGCCGAACCCCACCTCATCCCGCCCGACCACCCTGCTGGTCAAGCACGCCGACGTGCTCGTGACCATGGACGACACGCGCCGCGAACTGCGCGATGCCGGGCTCTACATCGAAGACAACCGGATCGTCGCGGTCGGCCCGACCGCCGAGCTGCCCGACACGGCCGACGAAGTGCTCGACCTGCGCGGCCACCTCGTGATCCCGGGGCTCGTGAACACGCATCACCACATGTACCAGAGCCTCACGCGCGCGGTGCCCGCGGCGCAGAACGCCGAACTGTTCGGCTGGCTCACGAACCTGTACCGGATCTGGGCGCACCTGACGCCCGAGATGATCGAGGTGTCGACGCTGACCGCGATGGCCGAGCTGCTGCAGTCGGGCTGCACGACGTCGAGCGATCACCTGTACATCTACCCGAACGGCAGCCGGCTCGACGACAGCATCGGCGCCGCGCGGCGGATCGGCATGCGTTTTCACGCGAGCCGCGGCGCGATGAGCGTCGGGCAACGCGACGGCGGGCTGCCGCCCGATTCGGTCGTCGAGCGCGAGCCCGACATCCTGCGCGACACGCAGCGCCTGATCGAAACCTATCACGACGAAGGCCGCTACGCGATGCTGCGCGTGGTGGTCGCGCCGTGCTCGCCGTTCTCCGTGAGCCGCGACCTGATGCGCGATGCGGCCGTGCTCGCGCGCGAATACGGTGTGTCGCTGCACACGCACCTCGCGGAGAACGTCAACGACATTGCTTACAGCCGCGAGAAGTTCGGGATGACGCCGGCCGAATATGCGGAGGATCTGGGCTGGGTCGGCCACGATGTGTGGCATGCGCACTGCGTGCAGCTGGACGACGCGGGCATCGGCCTGTTCGCGCGCACCGGCACGGGCGTCGCGCACTGTCCGTGCTCGAACATGCGGCTCGCGTCGGGCATCGCGCCGGTGAAGAAGATGCGTCTCGCGGGCGTGCCGGTCGGCCTCGGCGTCGACGGCTCCGCGTCGAACGACGGCGCGCAGATGGTCGCGGAAGTGCGGCAGGCGCTGCTGCTGCAGCGGGTCGGGTTCGGGCCCGACGCGATGACCGCGCGCGAAGCGCTCGAGATCGCGACGCTCGGCGGGGCGAAGGTGCTGAACCGCGACGACATCGGCGCGCTGAAGCCCGGCATGGCCGCGGACTTCGCCGCGTTCGACCTGCGCCAGCCGCTGTTCGCGGGCGCGCTGCACGATCCGGTCGCGGCGCTCGTGTTCTGCGCGCCGTCGCAGACGGCCTACACGGTGGTGAACGGGAAGGTGGTGGTGCGGGAAGGGCGGTTGGCGACGCTCGATCTGCCGCCCGTCATCGAGCGCCACAACGCGCTGGCGCACGCGCTCGTCGAGGCCTCGCGCTGACGCGGGACCGACGTCGGGCGGCCGCCGCCCGACGGGGCGTGCCGCCGGCCGTCGTCGCGCCCTGAGCGGCCGCGGCGCGCGACGGCGGCGCGTGCCGCGCGTGCCGTTACGGCTCGATCAGCGTGCGGGTGGCTTCGGCGACGAGGCCGCGCAGCCAGCGCACTTCGTCGGAGTAATGGCAGCGTTCGTGCCACAGCTGGTAGTACTGCATCGGCGGGAAGTCGAGCGGCGCAGGCACGACCGACAGCGGCAGGAACTTCGCATAGTGATCGGCGAACAGGCGCGTGGTCGTGAAGATCAGGTCCGACTTCACGAGCACGTACGGCGCGAGGTTGAAGTACGGCAGCGTGACGACCACGTGGCGCTTGAGCCGCTCGCGCGCGAGATGCACGTCGATCGCGCCGCGCTGGCCGACCGAGTACGGCGTCGGCGCCAGATGCGGCGCGTTCAGGTACTGGTCGAGCGTGAGCCCGCCGCGCTTCGCGAACGGGTGCGTGTTGCTCATCAGGCAGACGATTTCGTCGACGAACAGGTTCGACAGGTGCAGCTGCTCGGGCGGCTCGGGCCAGTTGCCGACGACGATGTCGAGCTTGCCGTCTTCCAGCGCGAGCTCGTAGTCGAACGCCGGGCCGAGCGAATGG
This sequence comes from Burkholderia sp. Tr-20355, assembly GCF_017104685.1. NCBI lineage: Bacteria > Pseudomonadati > Pseudomonadota > Betaproteobacteria > Burkholderiales > Burkholderiaceae > Burkholderia > Burkholderia sp. Tr-20355. The sequence continues at coordinate 32,450 of NZ_JAAGPK010000028.1, forward strand.
AACTCGAGCGTCGCGTTCGGCGCGGCCAGGCGGAAACGCTCGACGACGGTCGGCACGAACAGCACGTTGAGGTAGTCGGGGCAGCCGATCCGGTAGCAGCGGATCGACGTGGCCGGGTCGAAGTTGTGCTGCTGGAACTTGATGCGCTCGATTTCACGCAACGCGTTCTGCACGGGCTCGAGCAGGCGCAGCCCGTATTCGGTCGGCACCATGCCGGATTTGCCGCGCACCAGCAGCGGATCGCCGGTGATGTCGCGCAGGCGTCGCAGCGCGGCGCTGATCGCCGGTTGCGACTGGTTCAGTTTGACGGCCGCGCGCGTGACGCTGCGCTCCATCAACAAGGTGTGCAAGACGCGCAAGAGGTACGTGTCGATCGCCTCGCGTTGCTGACTCATGTTATCTCCGGTTTATATGGCTGGGCTGATCGAGGGATGGGGTGGGTATATCGTTTTTAATATGAACGAAAAGCAGCGTCAAGAGATGGATACCCGCGGCTACCCGCCGGTCGGGCCGCGACAAGGGGCCCGAACGAGGTGAAATGCGGGACGCGCCGCGCCGCGCGGGTCTGTATTGCGCGGATCCGGATCGCGACGCGGCGGGTGAGGCGACGGATGCGTCAGTCGTCGATGCGCATGCCGACCTTCAGCGTGACCTGCCAGTGCACGACCTGGTCGCCTTCGATGTGGCCGCGCGTTTCGGTCACCTGGAACCAGTGCAGGTTGTGCAGCGTCTTGCCGGCTTTCGAGATCGCGTTGCGGATCGCGTCGTCGCTCGATTGCCGCGACGAACCGGTCAGCTCGATCATCTTGTACACGTGGTCGCTCATGATGCGCTCCCTGGGATATCGGTCCGTATTGCCGGTGCAAGCCGCGGTCCCGAAGCGGTGCCGCGCGTGCCCGGCTTCTTGAGTGATAGGTATGATGGGCGGCAAGTGCAACCCGTATTGGAGACGAGGAACATCGTGGAAGTCGGATTTTGCGGACCGGGATTGATGGGCGCGCCGATGATTCGGCATTTGCTGGCGGCGGGGCACCGCGTCAGCGTGTGGAACCGCTCGCGCGACAAGGCCGAGGCGCTGGTCGGGGACGGTGCGCAGGTGGCCGGCACGCCGCGCGAACTGGCCGAACGTGTCGAGACGGTATTCGTGTGCGTGCTCGACGGCCGTGCGGTCGGCGACGTCGTGTTCGGCGAGCACGGGCTGCTCTCCGGTGACGCGGCGGCGCGCCGCCTGCTGCGCATCGTCGATCATTCGAGCATTCCGCCCGCGGCGACGCGCGACTACGCGGCGCGCGCGGCCGCGCTTGGGGTCGGCTGGGTCGATGCGCCGGTGTCCGGCGGCGTGCCGGGCGCGCAGGCCGGCACGCTCGCGGTGATGGCGGGCGGCCGCGCGGCCGATCTCGACGCGGTGCGGCCGCTGATCGACTCGTACGCGTCGCGTGTCACGCACATGGGCGACGCGGGCGCGGGCCAGACGGCGAAGCTGTGCAACCAGGCGATCGTCACCGCGACGGTCACGGCGATCGCCGAGGCCGTCGGTCTCGCACAGGCGAGCGGCATCGACGCCGCTCGCCTGGCCGAGGCGCTGGCCGGCGGCTGGGCCGACTCGGTGCTGCTGCAGACGTTCGTGCCGCGCATGACGTCGGGCGGTCATCCGCCGATCGGCGCGCTCGGCACGTTCCAGAAGGATGTCGATGCGATTGCCGATGCCGCGCGCGACACGGGCGCGGTGATGCCCGTGTCGGCCACCGTCCAGCAGGTGCTGCGGCTCGGTGCCGCGCAGGGGCTCGCGGGCGCGGATTTCGCCGCGTTCATCGACATCGTGCGGCCGGGCAACGGCCGCGGCCAGGCATCGTGACGGGCAAGCGGAGCGCGTGAATGACAGATGGGCCGCCCGGAGGCGGCCCATCGAATGGCTGGCGAATCAGCCGAGCGAGCGGGGTGTCGTGTCGCCGGCGTTCTGGCGGCCGAGCCCGCCGCGCAGGCTCGCTTTCGTGCCTGCACCAAACTCGGGCAGGATGCGCGCTCGCGCGCGGCTCGCGAATACGAGGAAGCCGAAGCCGTTCGCCTCGTACCAGTAGCCGCCGTTTTCGAGGCCGTCGAGCGGCTGCTCGAGCGCGTTGGCGATCGATTCGATGCAGCGCTTGCGCAGCTCCGCGATCGCCGGATAGGGCGGCTGGGCACCGCGCACGCTGCACAAGAGCACGTCGAGACCGGGCAGCACGTGCGCATAGAGGACGGGTTCGTCCTGCGCACGGGCGCGGGCAATCTTGGTGTCGAGTTGCGCAAACGGTTTCGAGTGGCGCAAGACCGCGAGGAACGACTCCTGGCCATCCTGTTGCGCACGCCGACGTTTTTTCGGGAAGGACATAAACACTCGCCTCAAAAACAATTGCAAGAAATGCGGCACTTTCATGCGACCCACTCCCGGCTATGTACGCCGCATGTCGATCCTTTATAGCACACGAAAATGCTGCATTCGTGCAGTACGACGATCAATGTCTCCCGTCGACCTGCTCGCCATGATCGACACAGCCAGCGTCTTGGCGCCCGTACTGTCGTTTAGTCTCCATCATAGACCTGCTTTTCCCGCGCGTGCATTCGCCCGTCACAAAAAAGTGAGATAGGCCGCTTGCGGCGGTGCGACGCGCGCAATAAAAAGGCCCGCACGCGGCGGGCCTGGCGGGCGGAGCGCTCGGCGCTCAGCGTTGCTTGAGCGAATCGCGGATCTCGCGCAGCAGCACGGTGTCTTCCGGCGTCGCGGCCGGCGCGGCTTCTTCCGGCTTGCGCAGCTTGTTGATGAATTTCACCATCAGGAAAATGATGAACGCGAGGATGACGAAATTGATCGCCACGGTGATGAACGAGCCGTAACCGAATGCGGCGACACCGGCGGCCTGCAGGTCCTTGAACGAATCGGGATTACCCTTGAACGTCGGGGGGATGGTGCCGAGCAGAACGAACTTGTTCGAGAAATCCAGACCGCCGGTCAGCACGCCGATGACCGGCATGATGAGGTCTTTCACGACCGAGTCGACGATCTTCGAGAATGCGCCGCCGATGATCACGCCGACGGCGAGATCCATCACGTTGCCCTTGACGGCGAACTCCTTGAATTCCTTGATGATGCTCATGAGCGGCTTTCTCCTGGTTGGGGCGAGGGGAGGCGTGCCGCGACGCGCAGGATTGCTTTGCGTCGAATGAGGGTCGGTGGCACGCCGATGGCCGCATGATAACGAACGCTCCCCATTGCCGGTAGTCCATCTTGAAATGATTGACAAATCCGCGCGTGGGCGCGGCCGGCCGTGCAGCGGAGCATGGCGTGCGTGACGGAGCGCCGGCATGCGCGCCGGCGCCCGGTGCGTGGGTGGCTCAGGTGTTGTCGTCGGTCCAGCCGTCGTCGTTGCTGCCGAGGTCCATGCCGCCGCCGCTACCGCTGCCGTCGCTCCAGTTCGAATCGTCGCCGCGGCCGAGGTCGAAGCCCGGGTCGGCTTCCTGCCGGCGGCGCTCGCCGTCGACGATCACGTCGCGTTCGACGACGCGCTCGCGGCCGCCCGACATCGCCTCGCCGAGCAGCACGCCGGTCAGCAGCCCGCCCATCCCGCCGCCGAAACCGCCGCCGCCTTGCTGGATCACGACGGGCGGCTGCTGTTGCGGATACGGCTGTTGCGGCGGGTAGGGCTGCTGATACGGCTGGCCCTGCGCGCCCGTCATGCGATCGGCTTCCTGCGCGTACACGGAGCCGCTGCCGTTCGCCGGTGCCGCGGGTTGCGCGGCCGGGTCGGGCCGGCCTTCGACGCGGGCCTTCACGCTCGCATGGCGTTGCTCGAGTTCATCGACGCGATACGGCGGCACCGGATTCTTGCCGTTCGACAGCGTCTCGACGAGCGTGCGCGCGTCGGCCTCGATCGTTTCGAGTTCGCCCGTGAGCGCCGCGGCGCCGGGCGCCGTCGACAGCTTCGCGTCGAGTTTCAGCGGACGGATGTCGTTCAGCACGTCGGTCGCGCGCTTGAGCTGCGTGCGGCGTTCGTCGTCGGCGCGGCCGTTGTCGGCGGTGCGTGCGCGCCGCAGCGTCCAGCGCAGCACCAGCGCGATCACGGCGACGATCAGCCCGAGGCCGATCCACATGCCGGTCGACGGACCGTGTTTTTCGGCCGGCGCGACGGCCGGGGCGAGCCCCGGCTGCAGCGTGCCGGCCTGCGTGGCCGACGGCACGTTGCCGCTCACGCGCGCGGCGTCGGCGCGAATGCGCGACTCCGTCTGTGCGAACCGCGACGCGTCGGTGAAGCGCAGTTGCGGATCGAGCGATTTCGCGCGCTGCAGCTGCGCGAGCGCGTCGGACGCGCGGCCCTCGCGGTCCAGCACCTGCGCATACAGGTAGCGCGCGTGCGCGTTGTTCGGATGGGCGTCGATGACTTGCGACAGCTGCGCGTCGGCTTGTTGCCAGTTGCGCTGCGCGATCGATTGCTCGACCTGCTGCAGCGACGGGACCGCGAACGCGGCGGACGACAGCAACATCAGCGAGAGGCCGAGTGCGGCGAGAGATTTCTTCATGGTCGAACCGGGCGCAGGCGCCCGTCTCCTGACGATCGGTTCGCGCCGCGCACCCGGGCCGGGGCGCGGCACGTTTGCCGTTACTGCGCGGGCGTGTCGAGCTGCTTCTTCAGCGCGGCGAGGCGATCCTCGACCGACGGGCCCTTGTTCAGCGCGGCGAGCTTGTCGTCGAGCGCCTTGCCGCTCGACGTGTCGGCCGAATTCAGGCGTGCGTCCGAACGCGCGTTCTGCAGCGCGACCTTGTCCTCGAGCTTCTGGAAATCCTCGGACAGGTTCTTGCCGCCGATGCCGCCCAGCGCGCTGGCCGCGACGTCCTTCGCCTGCGCGATTTCCTGCTTGGCCTGCAGGATGTTCGAGCGCGCATTCAGGTCGTTGCGGCGCTGACGCATGTCGGCGATCTGCCCCTTCAGCTTGTCGACCGACGGCTCGAGCGTCGTCAGCTCGGCCGCGAGCGCATCGCGCTCGGCTTCCGCGTTCGACTGCGCGGCGAGGGCCTCGCGGGCGAGCGCTTCGTCGCCGGACTGCAGCGCACGTTTTGCGCCGTCCTCGTACTTCTTCACCTTGTCGTCGGCCGCATCGCGCTTGCTGCGCTGGGTCGCGACCTGTGCCTCGATCTCGATCAGCGAGTTCTCGGCGCGGCCGATGCTGTCGTCGAGCTCCCGCACGATCTGCCGTGCGTCGCGCGACGGATCCTGTACCGAATCGGCCGCATCGTTCAGCAGGCCTTTGATCGTGCGCGAAATAGAGTCGAAAAGCGACATGAAATCCTCCGTGGTTAAAGGCGCCGCGCATTCGCGGCCGTGCCCGCCGCGGGCCGGTTCCGACCCGCGTGAGCCGGCGGATATTACACCACCGGTTCACTTAAATACGGCTTAAACGCGTGAGTTCAAGCGGCGTGCGCATCAGGATGCCAAACCTTTCGCGGTTGAAAGAAAAAGCCGGCGACACGCCCCATTGCGTGTCCATCATAGGCCGAGGAGGCCGACAATACGTTCCGCAAATCACGGCATTGCGGGAATTTTTACAAAAAATCGCGAAGGCGCCCGGTCGATTTCATTAAAATGCGCTGTCACGTCGCGGGAACGGATCGCCGCGCGGCGGGGTCTGTCGACGTGACAGCCGCATCTCGATGCACCCACTCTGATTCATCCGCTTGCATTTCCGCATGCGTTCGAGGGCGCCACGACCGCCCGCCATTCCGACATGCCAATTATCAAACGACCGCCTTCTTCTTCCGACAGGAACGAACCCCACTACACGCTGCGCCGTTCGCCGTCCGGGGCCTATTACCCCGATGACGACGATCGTGACGACCGCCGCGCGCAGCAGCGCAGCGGCGGCGGCGGGCGGCGCCGCACGTTCGGCTCGCGCGTCGCGCTGTGGTTCGCCGGCCTGTTCGCGACGCTGGCGATCGTCGGCGCGCTGATCGTCGGCTATGCGCTGGTCGTGATGGCGCCGCAGCTGCCGTCGCTCGACGCGCTGACCAACTACCAGCCGAAGGTGCCGCTGCGCGTGTTCACGGCCGATCACGTGCTGATCGGCGAGTTCGGCGAGGAGCGCCGCAGCCTCGTGCGCTTCCAGGACATTCCCGACGTGATGAAGAAGGCCGTGCTCGCGATCGAGGACTACCGCTTCTACGAACACGGCGGCGTCGACTTCGTCGGCATCCTGCGGGCGGGCGTGGCCGACCTGATGCACGGCGGCGCGCGGCAGGGGGCGAGCACGATCACGATGCAGGTCGCGCGCAACTTCTTCCTGTCGAGCGAGAAGACCTACACGCGCAAGATCTACGAAATGCTGCTCGCGTACAAGATCGAGAAGGCCCTGACGAAGGACCAGATCCTCGAGCTGTACATGAACCAGATCTATCTCGGCCAGCGCGCATACGGCTTCGCGGCCGCCGCGCGCGTGTACTTCGGCAAGGACCTGAAGGACATCACCCTTGCCGAGGCGGCGATGCTCGCGGGGCTGCCGAAGGCGCCGTCCGCGTACAACCCGGTCGTCAATCCGAAGCGCGCGAAGGTGCGCCAGGAGTACATCCTGAAGCGCATGCTCGAGGTCGGCTACATCACGCAGCCGCAGTACGACGAAGCGATCAAGGAAGAGATCCACGTGCGCACGCCGGGCAACCAGTATGCGGTGCACGGCGAATACGTCGCCGAGATGGTGCGGCAGATGATGTACCAGCAGTACAAGGACGAAACCTATACGCGCGGGCTGACCGTCACGACGACGATCAACTCGGCCGACCAGGAAGCCGCGTACCAGGCCGTGCGCCGCGGCATTCTCGACTACGAGCGCCGCCACGGCTACCGTGGGCCGGAAGCGTCGATCAACCTGCCCGCGGCCGGCGACGACCGCGACGAGGCGATCGACGACGCGCTCGCCGATCATCCGGACAACGGCGACCTGCAATCGGCGGTCGTGCTGTCGGCGTCGCCGAACGCGGTCGAGGTGCAGTTCGTCGGCGGCGCGACCACCACGATCGGCCCGGCCGGGCTGCGCTTCGTGTCGGCCGCGCTCGGCCCGCGCGCGAACAACGCGCTGCGCATCAAGCCGGGCTCGGTCGTGCGCGTGCTGAAGGACGGCAAGACGGGCTGGCAGGTCGTGCAGCTGCCGCAGGTCGAAGGCGCGCTCGTCGCGATTGCGCCGCAGGACGGCGCGATCCGCTCGCTCGTGGGCGGCTTCGACTTCAACAAGAGCAAGTTCAACCACGTGACGCAGGCATGGCGGCAGCCGGGCTCGTCGTTCAAGCCGTTCATCTACTCGGCGTCGCTCGACAAGGGGCTCGGGCCGGCGACGATGATCAACGACGCGCCGCTGTACTTCCCGCCGAGCGTGCCGGGCGGCACCGCGTGGGAGCCGAAGGACGATGACCAGCCGGACGGCCCGATGACGATGCGCACCGGCCTGCAGCGTTCGAAGAACCTCGTGTCGATCCGGATCCTCGCGTCGATCGGCACGCAGTATGCGCAGCAGTACGTGACGCAGCGCTTCGGCTTCGATCCGGCGAAGACGCCGCCTTACCTGCCGATGGCGCTCGGCGCGGGTCTCGTCACGCCGCTGCAGCTCGCGACCGGCTACGCGGTATTCGCGAACGGCGGCTACAAGGTCGATCCGTACCTGATCGCCGAAGTCGACGACGCGCGCGGCCAGCCGCTGCAGAAGTCGCAGCCGGTGATCGCGGGCGGCACGGCACCGCGTACGATCGAAGGCCGCAACGCGTACGTGATGAACAGCCTGCTGCACTCGGTCGCGACGGCCGGCACGGGGGCCGGCACCAACGTGCTGGGCCGCAGCGACCTGCAGGGCAAGACGGGTACGACGAACGACGCGAAGGACGGCTGGTTCGCCGGCTACCAGCAGTCGCTCGTCGCGGTCGCATGGATGGGTTTCGACCAGCCGAAGAGCCTCGGCAGCCGCGAATTCGGCGCGCAGCTCGCGTTGCCGATCTGGGTGAACTACATGCGCACCGCGCTGAACGGCGTGCCCGAGCAGCAGATGCCGATGCCGGACGGCCTGACCACGATCGACGGCGAGCTGTACTACGCCGATCGCACGCCGGGCAACGGCTTCGTCGCGAACGTCGACATCAACCCGGCCGAGAACGCGATCAGCGCGAACGACGCGCTCGGTTCGGCCGGCGCGGCCGGTCTGGCACCGCCGCCCGTCACGCCGCAGGAGAAGCAGCAGATCATGGACATGTTCGAGAACAAGTAAGCGATACGCGGTGCTTCAGACATGCGACGGGCGCCTTCGGGCGCCCGTTTTTCTTGTGCGAGTCGCGAGCAGCAGGAGAAGGTGAATCAGAACGATACGCAGGCCGGCACGATCGTCACGCCGACCGATTGCTGGTGAAATCGCTGCATGTACGCCAGCCGGATCGCCGCGAGCCGTGTGCGCGTGTCGGGTGTATCGTCGGCGATGATACGGATCACGAAGCTGTCTTCACGCGTGACGCCGCCGGTCGCGCGGTCGCGCCACTGGCCGTGCGTGTCCCAGTAGGTGAGGCCGTCGGGGAAGCGCGGCGTGACCGTGTCGGCGAGAAACGTCGCGCGTTCCGCATCGGTGACGGGACCGCGCCCCGTGACGTCGCGCCCGAACAGCAGGTCGGCCTGCAGCATCCGGCTTTCGCCCGGTTGCCTGCAGGACACCGGTTGCGCGACGGGCGACGGCGCCGTCGCGCAACCGGCGAGCAGCGTGAGCGCCGCCGCGCATGCGACCAGCGTCCGTGTCTGCCCATTTCGTGACGATCGACCTTCGCGCGCGCAAAACGCTGCGCGCTCAACCACTTGCGTGCGTGTCCGGCGGGTTATCAACAGGGCTGTCAACATAATCTGGGGATAACCCTAGGGTGGTTCGTCGGTGCCCGATGTGGGGTCAGTGCTGCAGTTTCGCGTGCGCGAGGTGCATGCCGAGCGTGGCGGGATCGGTATTCGTGCCCGACAGCAGCACGCCGACGCGCTTGCCCTGCAGCGTTTCGCGCAGCGGGCCGAGCAGCGCGGCGAGCGCGGCCGCGCAGGCCGGTTCGACCGACAGCTTCAGGTGCGAGAACAGGAACAGCATCGCGGCGCGCAGCGCGTCGTCGGACACGGTGACGATGCGGTCGACGTGGCGCCGGCACAGCTGGTAGCTGTATTCCTCGGTATGCGGCGCCATCAGCGAATCGGCGATGGTCTGCATCGCGCTCATCTTGATCGTGTGATTCGCCGCGAAACTGCGGCTCATCGCGTCGGCGCCTTCCGGCTCGACGCCGTACACGTGCACGCGCGGGTTCGCGAGCCGCAGCGCGGTCGCCATGCCGGCCGCGAGCCCGCCGCCGCCGATCGGCACGATCACCGCGTCGAGGTCGGGCGTCTGCGTCGCCCATTCGTAGCCGAGCGTCGCGGTGCCGAGGATCGTGTGATAGCCGTTGAACGGATGGATGAAGAAGCGGCCTTCCTCGGCCTCGATGCGGCGCACGAGATCGAAGGCCTGCGACGCGCTGCCCGCGAGCACGACTTCCGCGCGGTACTGCTTGCATTGCGCGATGCGCGACGGGCTCGCGGTGTGGAACATCACGACCTTCGCGCTGCTGCCGAGCCGCATGGCCGCATACGCGACGGCCGCCGCGTGATTGCCGGCCGACACGCAGGTGACGCCCGCGTTCTTGCGCGCCTCGTCCAGCGAGAGCAGGTGCGTGAACGCGCCGCGCGCCTTGAAGCTGCCGCTCGCCTGCAGCAGCTCGAACTTGAAGTTGACGTGCGTGCCCTCGAGGGACGGCAGGTCGGCGCGCTCGAACACGGGCGTGCGCGCGACCCACGGCGACAAAGCGAAATGCTGCGCGGCGATTTCGTCGAGCGTCGGAATCGGCTCGCCGTCGATCGTCGTATGGGCGGTGCCCTGTTGTTCGGTCGGCATGACGTGGCGGTGGCGGAGTGGGCCGGCCCGCACACGCGGGCCGGCGTGGCGGGAGGCAGTCAGTGCGCGTCGACCGACATGCTGCGGATGAACTTGCGCAGGAACTGCTCGCAGCCGGCGAGCTGCGCGAGCTCGACATACTCGTTCGGCTTGTGCGCCTGCTCGATGTTGCCGGGCCCGCACACGACGCTCGGGATGCCCGCGCGCTCGAACAGGCCGGCCTCGGTGCCGTACGCGACCTTGCGCTTGTCCTGGTCGGCCGTCAGCGCGCGCACGAGCTGCGTGATCGCGGCCTGTTCGGTTGCATCGAGGCCGGGCGCCGCGGCGATCTTCGAGAACTCGATCGCGGCGTTCGGATGCTCGCGCAGCATCTGCGGCAGCAGCGTTTCCTGCGCATACGCCTCGATGCGCGTGAAGATCTGCTCGGGGTCGAGCGTGGGCAGGTTGCGGAATTCGAAATCGAAGCGGCACTCGGCCGGCACCGTGTTGATCGCGTTGCCGCCCTGGATCGTACTCGTCTGCGCGGTCGTGAACGGCACGTCGTACAGTTCGTCGAACGGGCCTTCGGCACGGAAGCGGTCGGCGATGTCGCGGATATGGCAGATCAGGCGTGCCGCATATTCGATCGCGTTGAGCCCCTTCGGCGTCAGCGACGAATGGGCCGCGTGGCCGCGCACGCAGCAGCGGTACGCGTTGATGCCCTTGTGCGCGATGATCGGCCGCATGCTGGTCGGCTCGCCGACGATGCAGCCCGACGGCTGCACGCCGCGCTTCACGAGGTCGGCGATCATCAGCGGCGCGCCTGCGCAGCCGATTTCCTCATCGTAGGACAGCGCGAAATGGATCGGCTTCGCGAGCTTCGTCGCCTGCATCTCGGGCAGCAGCGCGAGCGCCGCGCCGATGAAGCCCTTCATGTCGCAGGTACCGCGGCCGTACAGGCGGCCGTCGCGGATCTCCGGCGCGAACGGGTTGCTGTCCCATTGCTGGCCGTCGACCGGCACGACGTCGGTATGCCCCGACAGCACGATGCCGCCGTTCGTCGCGCCGTCGTGCGCGGGCACGGTGGCAAACAGGTTCGCCCAGCCTTCGCGCGGATCGTGCGTGATCGTCGAAGCGATGCCCTTCGCGGCGAGTGCGTCGCGTACCGTCTCGATCAGGCCGAGGTTCGGCACGCGGCTCGTCGTGTCCATCGACACCAGTTGCTTGACCCAGGGCAGGCTGACGAGCGATTCGTCGCCCCGGGTTGCGGCGGAAGGCGCCGTCGCGTCGAGAGTGGACATGGCAAAACTCCGTCTGATGAATGGGAAAATCATACTCAAAAACGCGCCGGCCCGCCTTCGTCGGGCGCGATGCGGTGCAGCAACGTCGCGCCCGCCGGTATCGCGTCAGCGCGCCGCGGCGGCCGCGCCCTGTTTCGGGCCGAGCGCGCGCAGCGTTTCCTTGATCGTCGACACGCGGATCGCGAGATCGGGCGAGCGCGTCTCGATGCGCAGCTTGTCCTGGCCCGCGAGCTTGATGTGCCGGTGCTTCTGCACCATCTCGATGATCCGCATCGGATCGATCGGCGGATTCGGCTCGAACTGCAGCCCGATCGCGGCCTCGCTCGCGTCGATCTTCACGATGCCGAGCGGCTTCGCGGCGATCCGCAGCCGATGCGTCTCGACGAGCGCGTGCGCCTGCGGCGGCAGCTTGCCGAAGCGGTCGATCAACTCCTCCTGGATGCCGTCGATCGCGTCGCCGTGCTCGCAGTTCGCGAGCCGCTTGTACAGCGACAGCCGCTCCTGCACGTCCGCGCAGTAGTCGGCCGGCAGGATCGCGGGCGCATGCAGGTTGATTTCCGTCGTCGCGGCGAGCGGGGCGGTGAGGTCGGGCTCCTTGCCGTTCTTCAGCGCCTTCACCGCGTCGTTCAGCATGTCCGTGTAGAGCTGGAAGCCGATCTCGTGGATCTCGCCCGACTGCTTGTCGCCGAGCACCTCGCCGGTGCCGCGGATCTCGAGGTCGTGCATCGCGAGATAGAAACCCGAGCCGAGTTCCTCCATCTGCTGGATCGCCTCGAGCCGGCGCTGCGCCTGCTTGGTCAGCGACTGCGGATCGTGGACCAGCAGGTACGCATAGGCCTGGTGATGCGAGCGGCCGACGCGGCCGCGCAGCTGGTGCAGCTGCGCGAGGCCGAACTTGTCCGCGCGGTGCATGATGATCGTGTTTGCGCTCGGCACGTCGATGCCGGTCTCGATGATGGTCGTGCACAGCAGCACGTTCGCGCGCTGCGCGACGAAATCGCGCATCACGCGTTCGAGCTCGCGCTCGTGCATCTGGCCGTGCGCGATCACGATCCGCGCCTCGGGCACGAGCGCCTCGAGCATCGCCTTGCGGTTCTCGATCGTCTCGACTTCGTTGTGCAGGAAGTACACCTGGCCGCCGCGCTTCAGCTCGCGCAGCATTGCCTCGCGGATCACGCTTTCCTCCTCGCGGCGCACGAAGGTCTTGATCGCGAGCCGCTTTTGCGGCGCGGTCGCGATGACCGAGAAATCGCGCAGCCCTTCGAGCGCCATCCCGAGCGTGCGCGGGATCGGCGTCGCGGTGAGCGTCAGCACGTCGACTTCCGCGCGCAGCGCCTTCAGCGCTTCCTTCTGGCGCACGCCGAAGCGGTGTTCCTCGTCGATGATCACGAGGCCGAGGCGCTTGAACTGCACGTCCGACGACAGCAGCTTGTGCGTGCCGATCACGATGTCGACGCTGCCTTCGTTGATCTGCGCGATCGCCGCGTTCACTTCCTTCGTGGTCTTGAAGCGCGACAGCTCGACGATCCGCACCGGCCAGTCCGCGAAGCGGTCGGCGAAGGTCTGCGTGTGCTGCTCGGCGAGCAGCGTGGTCGGCGACAGCAGCGCGACCTGCTTGCCGCCCAGCACCGCGATGAACGCGGCGCGCAGCGCGACCTCGGTCTTGCCGAAGCCGACGTCGCCGCACACGAGGCGGTCCATCGGCTTGCCGCTCGTCATGTCGCCGATCACGGCCGCGATCGCCGCGGCCTGGTCGGGCGTTTCCTCGAAGCCGAAGCTTTCCGCGAATTTCACGTAGTCGCGCGGGTCGAGCGTGAACGCGTGGCCTTCGCGGGCCGCGCGACGCGCGTACAGGTTCAGCAGCTCGGCGGCCGTATCGCGGATCTGCTGCGCGGCCTTGCGCTTCGCGCGTTCCCACTGGCCGGAGCCGAGCGCGTGCAACGGCGCGCTGTCGGGGTCGGCGCCGCTGTAGCGCGAGATCACGTGCAATTGCGCGACGGGCACGTAGAGCTTGCTTTCGCCCGAGTATTCGAGATGCAGGAATTCGGTCTCGCCTTCGCCGAGATCCATCGAGACGAGGCCCAGGTAGCGGCCGATGCCGTGCTGCGAGTGCACGACCGGATCGCCCACCTTCAGCTCCGACAGGTCGCGCACCATCGCGTCGACGTTGCTCGCCTGTTCCTGCCGGCGGCGGCCCGCGCGGCGGCCGAGCGCGCCGTACAGCTCGGTTTCGGTGACGACCGCGTAGCCTTCGCCCGGCACCGCGAAGCCGTTCGCGAGCGGCGCGACGCCGAGCGCGAAACGTTCGTCGCTCGCGAGCCAGCCCGCGAAGTGGTCGTTCGACGCGGGGCGCAGGTGATGCTCGGCGAGCAGTTGCAGGATCGTCTCGCGGCGGCCGGCCGATTCGACGGTCAGCAGCACGCGCTTGCCGGACGTTTCGACGAAGGTGCGCAGCGACGCGAGCGGGTCGTCCGCATGGCGGTCGACGGTCAGCTCGGGCAGTGCGGTCGCCCAGCCGCCGGCCGGCTGCGCGGGCAGCACGACGCGCGCGAACGGCTTCGCGAACGCGAAGAAATCCTCGTCGGACAGGAACAGCCGCTGCGGCTCGAGGATCGGCCGCTCGCGATCGTGCGAGAGGAACGCATGGCGCTGCTTCGTGTCGGCGGTGAAGCGGCGGATCGACGCCTCGAGATCGCCGGTGAACACGAGGTGCGCGTCCGGCGGCAGGTAGTGGAACAGCGTGGCGGTTTCGTCGAAGAACAGCGGCAGGTAGTACTCGATGCCGGCCGACGGCACGCCGTTGCCGATGTCCTTGTAGATCGGCGCGCGGCTCGGGTCGCCTTCGAAGGTTTCGCGCCAGCGGCTGCGGAAGGCCGTGCGCGCGGCTTCGTCGAACGGAAACTCGCGGCCGGGCAGCAGGCGCACGTCGCGCACCGGGTAGAGGCTGCGCTGCGTGTCGGGGTCGAACGCGCGGATCGAGTCGACCTGGTCGTCGAACAGGTCGATCCGGTACGGCAGCGGCGAGCCCATCGGGTACAGGTCGATCAGCGAGCCGCGCACGCAGTATTCGCCGGGCCGCACGACCTGGCTCACGTGCTCGTAGCCGGCCAGCGTCAACTGTGCCTTCAGCTTCGCCTCGTCGAGCCGCTCGCCCTGCGCGAACGCGAACGTGTACGCGGCCATGAACGACGCGGGCGGCATCCGGTACAGCGCGGTGGTCGCGGGCACGAGCAGGATGTCGCAGCGGCCCTCGCCGAGGTCGTGCAGCGTCGCGAGCCGCTCGGACACGAGGTCCTGGTGCGGCGAAAAGGTGTCGTACGGCAGCGTTTCCCAGTCCGGGAGCAGGCGCACGCGCGCGTCGGGCGAGAAATAGCGGATTTCCTGCGACAGCCGCTGCGCGTCGACCGCATTCGCGCAGATCACCGCGAGGAGCGGCACGTCCTGACGGTTGTCGGCGAGATAACGGGCGATGGCGAGCGCGTCGGCGGAGCCGTGCGCGCCGTCGAAGGCGAAGCGCTGGCCGGGCTTGACGCGGGCAACGGGGGAGGCTGACGGGTTGGAAGCGTTATCTGGCATAGGGACGACAGGGGTGGCGTGCACGGGCGCATCGCGGTGCGCCGGTCGAGACGAAAGACCTATTATAAAATCCGCTTCTCGATTTCATCTTTCCGGCGTTTCCCTTCGTGACTCCCCGACTTTTCGCCCTGATTCCCTGTGCCGGCACGGGCAGCCGTTCCGGCTCGGCCGTGCCGAAGCAATACCGCACGCTGGCCGGCCGCGCGCTGCTGCACTACACGCTCGCCGCGTTCGACGCGTGCAGCGAGTTCGCGCAGACGCTCGTCGTGCTCGCGCCCGACGATTCCCATTTCGACGCGCGCCGCTTCGCGGGCCTGCGTTTCGCGGTGCGCCGCTGCGGCGGCGGCTCGCGGCAGGCGTCGGTGCTGAACGGGCTGCTCGAACTGGCCGAATTCGGCGCGACCGACCAGGACTGGGTGCTCGTGCACGACGCGGCGCGCCCGGGCATCACGCCGGCGCTGATCCGCACGCTCGTCGCGACGCTGAAGGACGACCCCGTCGGCGGCATCGTCGCGCTGCCGGTGGCCGATACGCTCAAGCGCGTGCCAGCCGGCGGCGACGCGATCGCGCGCACGGAATCGCGCGACGCGCTGTGGCAGGCGCAGACGCCGCAGATGTTCCGCATCGGCATGCTGCGCGAGGCGATCCTGCGCGCGCAGCGCGAAGGGCACGACCTGACCGACGAGGCCAGCGCGATCGAATGGGCGGGCCACACGCCGCGCGTCGTCCAGGGCAGCCTGCGCAATTTCAAGGTCACGTACCCGGAAGATTTCGCGCTCGCGGAAGCGATCCTCGCGCGTGCCGCGAACGCTTCCTGACATTCACCCCCTCTCAATCGGAACACGCATGGATTTCAGAATCGGACAAGGCTACGACGTGCACCAGCTCGTCGAAGGACGCCCCCTCATCATCGGTGGCGTGACGATTCCGTACGAGCGCGGCCTGCTCGGCCACTCGGACGCGGACGTGCTGCTGCACGCGATCACCGACGCGCTGTTCGGCGCGGCGGCGCTCGGCGACATCGGCCGTCATTTCTCCGACACGGACGCGGCGTTCAAGGGCGCGGACAGCCGCGTGCTGCTGCGTGCGTGCGCCGAGCGCGTGAAGGCGGCGGGTTTCACGATCCAGAACGTCGACAGCACCGTGATCGCGCAGGCGCCGAAGCTCGCGCCGCATATCGACGGGATGCGCGCGAACATCGCGGCCGATCTCGGGCTGCCGCTCGATCGCGTGAACGTGAAGGCGAAGACCAACGAGAAGCTCGGTTATCTCGGCCGCGGCGAAGGCATCGAGGCGCAGGCCGCCGCGCTGCTGGTGAAGCAGGGCGGCTGACGGCTGCCGGTGCAATGAAAAATGCCACGCGTCGGCGTGGCATCGTCGTTTGAAGCGGGCGCCACGCGGCATGGCTGCCGCACGGCACGCGACCGCTTATTCGCCTTCGGCGGCGATCACCTGCGCGGCGGCGTTGATCACCGACGCGATGCGGCCGACGTCGCGCAGCTGCGTGACGGTCATGCCTTGCTCGTTCTTCAGCAGCGCATAGTGCGACTTCACGCAGAAGTGGCACTTGCCGACGATCGACGCGGCGAGCGCGTACATCTCGAACTTGCGCTTGTCGACACCCCCGTGCGTCGCATACGCGCCCATCCGCAGCTCGGCGCGCTGCGTCTTCAGGTCGGCGTCGTCGGCCATCTCGACATACGGATACCAGGTGTTGTTCATCCCCATCAGCGCGGCCGCCGTCAGCACGGCGTTCGTCTCTTCGGGCGACAGGACGCCGGCTTCGCGGATCGTCTTGATGAGCACGGTGCTCTTCGCCGCGATGGCCGCCGCCAGCGCGACGCCCACCGCGTCGGTGCCTTCGAGCGACGAGCGCGAGATCGTGCCGTCGAGGTTCAGGCGAATGTCCTTCGCGTAATCGGGGATACGTGCCTTAATCGAGTCGATGAATTCCATTGATATCTCCTATGGGTTGGCCGTTAAAAAAGCCCGCAGGCAGGACGTGCGCCGCGGGCTTCGTGCATCGATGCGCTTACAGCGTTGCGCCGCCGACTGCACGGTTGCACGGGCACAGTTCGTCCGTCTGCAGGCCGTCCAGAATGCGCAGGACTTCTTCCGGGCTGCGGCCGACGTTCAGGTTGTTCACCGAAACGTGCTGGATCGTGTTGTCCGGATCGACGATGAACGTTGCACGCAGGGCCACGCCGGCTTCCTTGTCGCGCACGCCGAGCTGGTCGATCAGCTCGCCCTTGACGTCGCCGAACGAGTAGTGGTTCAGCTTGTCGAGGTCCTTGTGCTCACGGCGCCATGCGAGCTTGACGAATTCGTTGTCCGAGCTGCCGCCGAGCAGGACGGCATCGCGCTCTTCGAACTGCTTCGTCAGCTTCGCGAACTCGACGATTTCCGTCGGGCACACGAACGTGAAATCCTTCGGATAGAAGTAGATGATCTTCCACTTGCCCGGGAACGACGCTTCGGTGACGGTCTCGAACGCCGACTGGCCGTTTTCCTCGTGATGGTTGAAGCCCGGCTTCGCGGCTACGACGGTGAAAGCTTCGAGTTTATCGCCCACGGTTTTCATGCGGATACTCCTGTGTGAATGGGGAAGAAGACTGAGTCAAGCTACCTCGGTGCTGCAACGATGATGTGACAGCATGAGGCAAACTATAACACTATTAGTAAAACACTTCAATAGATTTTGACTAACGATCCTCATAGCTTTTTTCAACCGGATCGATAGTGTGGCGCGCGGGAGGCAGGCGCGAGCGTGTCACGCGGTCGCACGCGCCTTGCCGGCGCCGGGGAATTCGAGCGTGACTTCGAGGCCCGCGTCGGGGTTCCGGTTGCGCAGGCGCAGCGCGCCGCGATAGCGGCCGACGAGCCGCAGCACGATCGCCATCCCGAGGCCCGTGCCGTCCGCCTTGGTGCGTGCGGTGTCGACGCGGTAGAACGGGCGCATCACGAGCGGCAGCTGATCCTCGGGGATGCCGGGGCCTTCGTCGCTCACCGACAGCTCGACGCGCGCATGCGACACGCGGGTCTCGACCGTGATGCGCGAGACGCCGTCCTGCTTGCTCTGGCCATACTTGCGCGCATTCTCGACGAGGTTGCCGATCACGCGGCGCATGTCGGTCTCGTCCGCTTCGATGATCGCGCTCGGCGCGAGCCGCGTGCGGATCTCGACGCCGTCCTCGCCCGAGACGCGCGCGGCGACTTCCTGCGCGATCGACGACAGGTCGACCGGCTCGGGCTTGCGCTGCGACGGGCGCGCGTAGTCGATGAAGGCCGCGATGATGCGGTCCATCTGCTCGATGTCGTCGACCATCGCGTCCTTGGTCGCCTGGTCGGACGGGCTCATCTCGGTTTCGAGCCGCAGCCGCGCGAGCGGCGTGCGCAGGTCGTGCGAGATACCCGCGAGCATCAGCGCACGGTCGGCCTCGAGCTGTTCGAGGTCGCGCACCATCTGGTTGAAGCTGCGGTTGGTGTCGGCCGCGACGCCCATCCCGCGCTCGGGCAGCGGTTCGGGCGCCTGGCCCGAACCGACCTGGCGCGCGGCGAGCGCGAGCCGCGAGAACGGCCGGTTCACGAGGCTGGTGATGAACGCGGAGCCGAACAGCGACAGCGCGAGCGCGAACAGCCCCCAGCCGGCCCATTGCAGGCCCGTGACGTTGTCGAGCTGGTCGCGGTCGAGCGCGACCCAGTAATCGTCGTCGTCGATCTTGAAGCTGATCCACACGCCGGGAATGTCGTTGACCGACTGCGCGATCACGGTATCGTCGCCGAGGCGGCTGCGGATGTCGTGTTCGATCAGGCGGTTCAGCGATTCGTCGGGCTGCAGCTTGAACTTGTCGGTCTTTTCGCGCGGGTAGACGCGCACGCCCTCGTTGCTCTCTAGATCCTGCAGCAGCGCGCGCCGCAGATCGGGATCGGAATAGAGCAGGGCGGTGCGCGTGAGCTTGACGACCGCGACGAGCTGCAGCGCGACGCGCTGCGCGCGCGGCTCGCGCTCGATCACGCGAAAGCTCTGGAACCACGCGGCGAGACTGACCGAGATCAGCAGCGCGATCAGCAGGAAGGTGCGCCAGAACAGCCCGCCGAACGCGAGCTGCAGGAGGCGCCGGTCGATACGCATGGGACGGGCCGTGGACGGGCGAAACCGGGAGGGAGAAAGGTCAGGCGGCGCCGTCCGGGATGAACACGTAGCCGAGGCCCCAGACGGTCTGGATGAAGCGCGGGCTGCCCGGATCCGGTTCGATCAGCTTGCGCAGGCGCGAGATCTGCACGTCGAGGCTGCGGTCGAACACTTCGTATTCGCGGCCGCGCGCGAGCTCCATCAGCTTTTCGCGCGACAGCGGCTGGCGCGGATGACGCGCGAACACTTTCAGCACCGAGAATTCGCCGGTCGTCAGCGGGATTTCCTGGCCGGACTTCGTCAGCGTGCGCGTGGCGAGATTCAGCGAGAATTCGCCGAACTCGAACACCTCGGTGGTTTCCGACGGTGCGCCCGGCAGTTCGGCCGGCGCCTGGCGGCGCAGCACCGCATGAATGCGCGCGACGAGTTCGCGCGGATTGAACGGCTTCGGCAGGTAGTCGTCGGCGCCCATCTCGAGGCCGACGATGCGGTCGACGTCCTCGCCCTTCGCGGTGAGCATGATGATCGGCGTGCGGTCGTTGCTGCCGCGCAGGCGGCGGCAGATCGACAGGCCGTCCTCGCCCGGCAGCATCAGGTCGAGCACGAGCAGGTCGAAACGCTCGCGTACCCAGAGCTTGTTCATCGCGGTCGCGTTTTCGGCGACGTATACGTTGAAACCCTGTTCGCCGAGATAGCGGCGCAGCAGATCGCGCAGGCGAGGGTCGTCGTCAACGACGAGAATCTTGGAGGGGTTTTTCGTTTCCATGATCGGCATCTTATCGCGAATGGGAATTGACGCACGGCCACGTATTTTCGTGCGTTACAGTCGGTTACAAAATTTACCCGTAGTGTCGCGCCGAGTAAAGGCAGGCTATATAGATTCCTTTACTCGAGGCCGAAATTCGGTAGATACTCCCTGCACTCCATCTTTCATCTTTGTACACCCGATTTCCGCAGGGTTTTTCAAGTACCAGAGGTAGCCGGTTGCCGCGTGACGAAGGGAACAAATCGACCAAAGAAGCGAGGACGGTCATGCGATCTTTCCGGATTGCACTGACGCTGACGATCGCGCTCGCCGGTCCGTATGCGTCGAACTTCGCGTATGCGCAGCGCCCCGAGCAGGGCGCACCGTCGCGCAAGCTGCCGCGCGGCAAAGCGCCGCAGCCCGACCGTGCCGCCGAGGCGGCGGTTCGTTCCGCCGTGCCCCCCGATCTCGAACAGCGCCGCCGCGACGGGCACATGACGCCCGAAGAGCGGCACCTGTTGCGCCAGCACATCGAAGACGCCGTTCGCGAGTTGTACAAGCGCTGACACGTGCCGTCCTTGCCCTGCGCGGCCCGCCCCGCGCAGAAAGAATTCGTAGCACTTTTTCGGTCAACTTTCGCGTGCCGAATGCCGTTGTACCGGCATCCGCACCGCCGGTGCGTTCCGGGAGAGTCCATGACGATGAAAGCGAACGCTGCCATACCGGCGTCGTCGCCTGCCATGCAGTCGCCGCTCGATGCCGACGACGCGCTGTTTTTCCTCAGTCGCACCGGTTTCTCTCCCGCGCCCGCCGACGTCGCGCGTGTCGTCGGCATGACGCGCGCGCAGATCGTGGCCGACACGCTCGGCAGCGTGCGCCGCGAACCCGTGACGACATGGCCCGACTGGATCGCCGAGCCGCCGCCGACGCGCGCGCAGCGCCAGGCGCTGACGCCCGACATGCGGCGCGACGAGCAGCGCGAGCGCAACCGCCGCTACGATGAATTGCGTGCCGCCTGGGTCAACGAGATGGTCGTCACGCCGTCGCCGCTGACCGAGCGCATGACGCTGTTCTGGCACGGGCACTTCACGTCGGGCCAGGACAAGGTGCCTTACCCGCAGACGATGGCCGCGCAGAACGCGCTGTTTCGCCGCGAGGCGCTCGGCAACTTCGGCACGCTGCTGCATGCGGTCGCGAAGGATCCGGCGATGCTGCAGTATCTCGACGGCGCGAGCAATCGCAAGGGGCGTCCGAACGAGAATTTCGCGCGCGAGGTGATGGAGCTGTTCACGCTCGGCGAAGGGCATTACACGCAGGTCGACGTGACCGAGGCCGCGCGCGCGATGACGGGCTGGACGATCGATCCCGATACGCTGCGCTTCGAGGTGCGGCCCGACACCCACGACGCCGGCGAGAAGACGATTCTCGGCGAAACGGGGCCGTTCGACGGCGACGGCTTTCTCGACATCCTGCTGAAGCGGCCGGGCACCGCGCGTTTCATCGCCGCCAAGTTGTGGCGCGAGTTCGTGTCCGACACGCCCGATCCGGGGGCGCTCGATACGGTCGCCGACCGGTTCCGCGCGAGCGGTTACGACATTCGCGCGGCGCTCGCCGCGCTGTGGTCGACCGACGCGTTCTGGGATCCGCGCAACCGCGGCGTGCTCGTCAAGTCGCCGGCCGAGTTCGTCGTCGGGTCGGTGCGGCTGTTCGACGTGGCGTACGGCGATCCGCAGATGCTCGCGAACACCGTGCGCACGCTCGGGCAGAACCTGTTCTATCCGCCGAACGTCAAAGGCTGGCCGGGCGGCGCGCTGTGGATCAACAGCACCACGCTGCTGTCGCGCAAGCAGTTCGTCGAGCAGTTGTTCCGCGCGACGGAGACGGCCGGCATGCGCGTGCCCGCGCATCCGATGGCGCCGCCGCCGAATGCGCGGACGCATGCGATGCCGGTGGCCGACATGGCGTCCGCGGCCGGCATGCGCGGCACGCCGGCCAGGCCCGCGCGCGGCGGGTTGCGGTTCGACCTCGAACGCTGGCTCGCGCAATATCGCGCGCGGCCGCAGGCAATCGCCGGATTGTCGACCGAGCTTCAGTTGCAGCACGCGGTGCTGCAACTGTCGCCGGTCGCGGCGATCGACACGGATTCGACCGGCAGCGCGTATCTCGAGGCGCTGCTGATGGATCCGGCCTATCAGCTGAAATGATGCAAACGACGACGAAGCGGGGCGCCGCCGCGGCAAACGTGCCGGACGGCGAACCAAAGGATGCGCGATGAACCGACGTGATTTTCTGACGCTGACCGGCGCCGCGGCCGCGGCCGGCGTGTCGATGTGGCAAGCGCCCGCGATCGCCGCTTCCGCGGCGCAGGCGGGGCGGCAACCGGCGGCCGGGTACGCGAACGTGCTGATTCTCGTCGAGCTGAAGGGCGGCAACGACGGCCTCAATACGGTGGTGCCGTACGCGGACCCGCTGTACTACCAGTTCCGGCGCAGCATCGGCATCAAGCGCGAGCAGGTGCTGCAGCTCGACGCGCACACGGGGCTGCACCCGTCGCTCGCGGCGTTGATGCCGCTGTGGCGTGACGGGCAGATCGCGGTCGTGCAAGGCGTCGGTTATCCGCAGCCGAACCTGTCGCATTTCCGTTCGATCGAGATCTGGGATACCGCATCGCGCTCCGACCAGTATCTGCATGAAGGGTGGCTGACGCGCACGTTCGCGCAGGCGCCCGTGCCGCCCGGTTTCGCGGCGGACGGCGTCGTCCTCGGCAGCGCGGAGATGGGGCCGCTGTCGAACGGCGCGCGTGCGATCGCGCTCGTCAACCCCGCGCAGTTCATCCGGGCGGCGCGGCTCGCCGAGCCGTCGTCGCTGCGCGAGCAGAACCCGGCGCTCGCGCACATCATCGACGTCGAGAACGACATCGTGAAGGCGGCCGACCGGCTGCGGCCGCGCGGCGGCATGCGCGAGTTCAGGACGGCCTTCCCGGCCGGCGCGTTCGGCACGTCGGTGAAGACCGCGATGCAGGTGCTGGCCGCGTGCGAGGCGTCCGGGCCCGGCGCGCAGGATGGCGTCGCGGTGCTGCGTCTGACGCTCAACGGTTTCGACACGCACCAGAACCAGCCGGGGCAGCAGGCTGCGTTGCTCAAGCAGTTCGCGGAAGGGATGAGCGCGATGCGTGGCGCGCTGATCGAACTCGGGCGCTGGAACCAGACGCTCGTGATGACGTATGCGGAATTCGGGCGGCGGGTGCGCGAGAACCAGAGCAACGGCACCGATCACGGTACGGCCGCGCCGCATTTCGTGATGGGCGGCCGCGTGGCCGGCGGGCTGTACGGCGCGCCGCCCGCGCTCGGCCGGCTCGACGGCAACGGCAACCTGCCGGTCGCGGTCGATTTCCGCCAGCTTTATGCCACCGTGCTCGGGCCGTGGTGGGGGCTCGACGCGACGCGCGTGCTGCAGCAGCGCTTCGACACGCTGCCGCTGTTGAAGGCGTGACGCGTAAGGGTCAGCGGCGCCGCGACGCGCGCCACGCGATCCACAGTTTGCGGATCGGCGTGAGCGCGATGCGCTGGTGCAGCACCTGGTAGCCGTCGCGCTCGATTTCGTCGAGCAGCGCGCCGGCCAGCGCGATCTGCGCGCGCAGCGTGCGCTGCGCGCGGCGTTCGGACGCGGGGATCGCCGCGTCGGCGGCGGCGAGCGCTTCGCGCGCGCGGGCCGTCTGGAATTGCAGCAATTCGGTGAAGGCCGGGCTGTAGCGGCGATTCAGCAGATCGGCCGCGGTCACGTTGTAGCGCTGCAGTTCGTCGATCGGCAGGTAGATGCGGCCGTGGCGCGCGTCGTTGCCGAGTTCCTGCACGAACTGCGCGAGCATCAGCGCGCGGCCGGCCTCTGCGGCCCACGGCTGCGGGTCGGCCGGGTTCGCGGCACTTGCGCGCGCAACCAGTGACGCGAACGTGCCGCCCGCCTGAGCGATGTAGCGCTGCAGGTTCGCGAAATCGAGGTAGCGCGCCTGTTCGAGATCCATCCCGTAGCCGTTGACGAGCGTGCGCAACGCATCGGCCTCGGCCGCGATCGCTGGGTGATGCTGCGCGAGTGCCTTCGTGACGGGGTGCGACGGCTGCCCGTCGGCCAGCGCCGCGAGTTCCTTGTGCCACCACGCGAGCTTCGTGTGTCCGACGGTCGGGTCGCTGGTTTCCTTGACGGTTTCCTCGAGTTCGCGGCGCAGCGCGAACAGCGCCGTCAGGCGCGGCTGCGTGGCGAGCGGCGCCTGACGCAGCGCGTAGTAGACGCTGGAGCCCGCGGGGGCGGCCTTTTGCTGACAGTAGTCGTCGAAGTTCACGGGCGGAATCGGGTGGGGGCGGGTTCGGGGGACGCGCGGCGGCGCGGTGCCGAAACGTCGAGCGCGGCATTCTAGCATCGCTGCACGATGGGTGCCGGCGGGGCGAGACAAGGCCGCACGGATCGGGTAGAATCTCGCGCTCGCCTGATCGGGCGTGCCGGTTTTCGGGCCGGCATGAAAGTCCCGGGCGCGTGGCGCACGCATCTTGCGTGCCGCGCGGTCAGGCGACGGAAATGCGCGTGAGTGGCGAAATTGGTAGACGCACCAGGTTTAGGTCCTGACGCCCGCAAGGGTGTGCCGGTTCGAGTCCGGCCTCACGCACCAAAGTATCTCCCAACGATTCCCATCGTTGACCAAAAAGCCCCGCCATTCAACGACTTGCGGGGCTTTTTCTTTCCAAGGTTTCCCATCACTTCCCATTGACACCCACGAAATCAGGGGGGGCATCGTAGGGGGCAGTTTTTCTGATCAGGGGCATCGAAATGCCACCTTGCTCAAATGCCCCTTACCGATGTCGCTGTCCGTGCGGCCAAGCCTCGCGAGAAGTCCTATAAGCTGGCCGGCGGCCAAGGTATGTACCTGGAGGTCATGCCGAACGGATCGAAGTACTGTCGCCTGAAGTATCGAGTCGACGGAAAGGAAAAGCGTGTTGCCCTCAGTGTCTATCCGGCCGTCTCTCACCTCGGGGCGCGAAAGGCGCGAGATGAGGTGAAGGGCCAGTTGCGCTCCGGCCTTGATCCGTCGCACGAGAAAAAGCGCGTCAAGCTACAACGCAGCCTTGATCGTGAAAACTCGTTTGAGCCCATTGCCCGGGAGTGGCACGAGAAACGACGGGATGCCTGGAGCGAGCGTCACGCGGACCGGATCATGAAGCTTCTCAAGCGTGAGCTGTTTCCGGTGCTCGGTGGACGCCCCATCACCAAGATCTCGGCGCCGGAGTTGCTTGAGGTCATCCGCAAGATCGAAGTGCGCGATGCGATCGAACTCGCGCACAAGGCTATCCAGGCAACAAGTCAGATCTTTCGATACGCCATTGCCACTGGACGGACCGAGCGCGATCCTGCGCCCGATCTCCGCGGCACGCTGAAGACTCGTACTTTCGTTCACATGAAGCGCGTCAGCGAGGCAGAACTGCCTGAGCTCATGCAGAAGATCGATACGTACGAGGGTGACTATCAGACCCGACTGGCGCTGCAACTCATGGCGTTGACGTTCGTTCGTACGAGCGAGCTGCGGTTCGCCGAGTGGACGGAGATCGACGAGAAGAAGGAGTGGAAGATGCCGGCCGAGAAGATGAAGATGCGTACGCCGCACATCGTGCCGTTGTCCAAGCCGGCGCTGGGGGTGGTGGCCAGACT
This sequence comes from Burkholderia sp. Tr-20355, assembly GCF_017104685.1. Lineage (NCBI taxonomy): Bacteria > Pseudomonadati > Pseudomonadota > Betaproteobacteria > Burkholderiales > Burkholderiaceae > Burkholderia > Burkholderia sp. Tr-20355. Next base: position 57,828 of record NZ_JAAGPK010000028.1, read on the forward strand.
TCAGGAATTGAACGGCGACGGTCAATACCTGTTCCCCAGTCGGTCGAGCACCAAGAAGCCGATGAGCGAGAATACGATCCTGTACGCTCTGTACCGGATGGGCTACCACTCACGTATGACCGGCCACGGTTTCCGTGGCCTCACGTCGACTATCCTGAACGAGCACAATTTCAACCGGGACTGGATTGAGCGTCAGTTGGCACACAGCGAGCGGGACGGAGTCCGGGCGGCGTACAATCACGCCGAGTATCTGCCCGAGCGCCGAAAGATGATGCAGTGGTGGGGCGATTATTTGGTAGGCCGCTGCACGATTGTTGAAGGCGCATCGCCAGACGCCGGTAGCGCTACGTGACGATGAGCCGAGATCCGGGGATCTCGGGGCAACACTGTCTGATGTCAAACAAGAATCCACACAGCGATCGACAATGGTTGACGACCTTCCGAGCGACGAGGCACGGGCGATTATCGCGCTTATAAAATTTGGTGAGCCAGGTGAGTGGGACTGGTCTCCTGAGCTTTGGGGAACCGCGAACTGTGCTTTCGGCGTGACGGATCATGATGGGAAGCGAATTCAAGGCGTTACTGCCGACCTACTTGTGAAGTATGGGCAGCGGCCGCCTTCCTCGCACTTTCTGTTCACCATCTACAAGCAGGAATTCAAGGCCAGGCGCCGCGTCTATCAGCTTGACCTTCTTCAGAACGGACGGAAGAAGGTGGATCCACATCGAGTGTCCCACGAACACATCGGACGAGATCGGATCGCTGGTGAAGCGGCTTGGCAGAAATACGGTTACGAGGATGCCTTGAAGTTGTTCTGCACAAGGACTAACCTGACTCTCTCCGGTGAGTTGCCGGACCCATATGTTCTTCAACTGCTATGACCACGAACCTTTGCCAAGACATCTGCGGGAAGCTCGGCTTCGGCTGCGAGACGCTGGCGGCCGAGGACGGCGGCATCATGGCGCTCGATACACCGTTCGGCTTCTCGGACGGAACGCCCTTCACTATCTATGCTGAACACCTTAATGGCATGGTGAGATTCTTCGATTCGCAAGAAACACTTTTTCACGCGATGGGAAGAGGCATCCGTTCGTTTCAATCGCGGAAGTACCAGTCGATAAGATCTTTGGTTGCGAAGTACGACGTGCTCGTCAGCGAGTCTGGTGAGATTGAATCGTACGTGCAGGACTCGAAGATGCCTGCAGGTTTCGCGCGCTACGTGAGTGCGTTGTTGGACGTATCAGATTGGGTCGACGAAAACGCCGGTACCGATTTAGCGGATAAACAATCCAGGCTTGTGCAAGAGGCTCAGTTGTATTTGACGGCGATTCATCCGGACACGCCGGCTTTGAAAAGTACTGTTCGAGCACGTGGGATGTCAGGGAAGGAGTATGGATTTGACTTGATGCAAGGCGAAACTCAGATCGATGCCATTTCAGCTCATCCGGCAGCCGCCGCGTCGGAGCTTTACAAATTGGTCGATCTTCGTGGCAAGACGCTAACGGCTGACATGTCGATCATCGTTGTGATCGACGACCGTGGATCGATCGATCAAGCTGATAAAGAGGCTTCGGTGCTTGGCCAGTATGCAGAAACATGGCCAATGCGGCGCCTTATTCACGCTGCATCAACAGCGACATCAATTCGTCACTAACTGTGATTCCTGCCCCGCTCCGAGCGGGGCTTTTCACATCTGCAACCTGCGCGACGATGACGCAGTTGCATGGGCTGGGGAATTACCTGCCAGGCAACCGCAATGACAAGGACCCGTCATGACGACTAGAAAGTTCGCAGTGTGGTTGACGTTTCTGCTTACGTCGGCGGTGGGCACAAGCGCTTATGCGGATCAGTCTGGGATGCTGATTCAGAAGGGACCAAACAATCGATACAACTATGTTCCCAGCATGATCATGCTGGCGGACGGGACGCAGAAAATGTGGTGGTGTGCGGGCGGGGCATCGAGCGACGTTATTCTTTACCGCTCAATCAATGCCAACACGCAGCAGATTATTACGGATACGACGCAGGTTCTTGCGGAAGGTGTGAGTGGGTCATGGGATTCTGTATTTGTGTGCGACCCATCGGTGATCATGGGGGATTTTACCTATCCTGATGGTAGTGGGGCGCATTACTCGTATTTGATGTACTACACCGGGACTGATAATTCTACCAATGGGGGAATTGATAACGGTGTCGGGGTTGCATATTCCAATGACGGGGTCACTTGGCGGAAGTGGCCGTTCCCGATATTGCGTACTTCGTCGACGGAGTATGGAATTGGCGAGCAGTCTGCAATAAGCGCGGATGGGAAGTCTGCAGTGTGGTTGTTCGTCCTGCAGAAGCTCGACTCGTCGCCTCAGCACTACCACTTGTACTACTCGACAGACGGGGTGCACCTGCAATACAAGTTCCAGGTCTCAGAGTCTGGTGTGATAGGGAATTTCATCACCGAAGCCGATTTCGCGTTTGACTACAATGGCGGAAATGTCTATATGGTCACAAATCGTATAAACGATGAGGCGACAATGGACGTTTATCAGATGCCGTGGACCAGTTTGAGCAATGGCACCTGGCAACACTTCGCGTCACTTGGTGCGAATGGAACCTATAAGCCTACCCCGGCAAGCTACAAGTACAATGGAGGGGCAGGTTTTCTGCGGAATGAATTTGGCAACAACTCAACCTGGCTGCCGATGATCGAGGTATTTTTCGGCGCCGGATTGGTTATTGACCAAACGGACATGTGGTGGTGGCAAACGACCGGTAACTGAGCGACGATCACCGCATGCCCGCGCGCCGCATCTCCTCGCGCAGCAGATGCATCAGCCGGCGCAACTGCCCCTGTACGCCGGCGATGTCGTCGTGTCTATCGTTGTGACGCTGCATCTATGGGGCGGCCACGCAGGCTTATCGACCGCCCCCGTACCTCTAGTTGCTGCCGCTCATGACAGTATTCGGAGCTCCTGTATGCGGCGCCCCGGTGTTGGGTGTGCTAGTCACCGACTCGCATGAACAGGGTTCGGATGTCACCTTGCATTGTTGACCTTTTTCGTCGGTCCAGATCGTTTGCTTGATCGAGTGAGGGTTTTTGGCGCACGCGCACTGCACATACTTGGACCCAGTTGGATTACAGGACGCGTGGGCTTGCATCGCAAAGATCGATGTCGACAGAAGCAGGCCAACCAGAAGGATTTTTTTCATTCTTGATCTCCGTGCGTGAATGAGGAATTGTTATTCGCACCTCGTAGTGTCCCTACGGGGCGTGCACCAAAGGTGCTACGGAGATTTATAGACGAAGATTGTTGGCTCTATCGGACAAATTCGTGCGATACAACGACATTGAGTCCATGACACCCGATCATGATGCACATGCACCGGTCAGGTGAGGAAAAGCGGTCGGTCGTGATCCTGCGGCCGGACGACTGGGAGGAGTGGCTGACGACGTCGAACGTCGAAGCGGCGCGGGCAATGCTCCGGCTCTATCCAGCGGAGGCCATGGTTACGGAGCCACAGTAGCTTTTGATTGCTCCAAAAACGTACTTAGCAGGATTTTCACGAATGCCGGACAAGATACGTCAAGATGAGATTATTCTCTTCACTGATCATTGGCAGGCCGTGTCCTAGTTGCGCGAATTCCGCGCGATTATCAACAGATCGTGCTATTCGTGTAAGTGACCTTGACCAGATGGTCGGAGCGGAGTAGAAATGCATTGCAGCGGTCGTGTCTTACCAAAGGTCGATACTTTATATTGCTTCTAGAATTTCTTGTGGCTTGCGTTTGATCGATTTGTCTTGATTTGATCGGTGTTAAGAAGTTAAATTTTGAGTGACCGCTTGGGGCGGGTGATCTTCATGCGAGGGAGGGGCAATGAAAAAACTGGCGATTTTTTTGTCTTTGGTTTTTATTCATGTCTCTGGAATCTGCCAGACATATACAAAAGATAATGGCGTAATCCATGTCGAGCTTGATGGATATGGTTACCCAATGATAACAAATTTCAAAATATTGGGTGCTACTGCAGTGCCGCACGATAACGCTGGTGCTGATTTTCAGATGACCGCCAGAAGTACGCAGGGTAACGCCTATAATCCAACGCAAGGCGGAGACTGTCGTGGGAATCCATCGCTCCTGAACGGAACTTTGGAGAATTGGAATGGGGCCTCAATTGGGGTGCCCGCTCAAAACGGAATTTTGCTGGGCGTGCAGCCTCGGAATTATAATGATCCCAGTAGCGGAGACCAAGGATGTGCCGGAAATGGTGCCCTGCTGCCGTATCAGTTTAATTTTGGCGTTACCATTGGAGATGGCGTATCTCTTCCAAAGGAGGCGATGGCGGTTGATATGTCAATTCAAAAATTGGCCGGTGGGCAGGATATTATTCAATACGCGTCTGAATTGCCGGCAATTTTTGCGACTGCCTCATTTATGCGTTACGCATATTATGCAGATACAAATTCTGGAATATCACCATACTCGGTTTCTGTAAATGGCATCTACACTAACGACGTTACCCAGTGGCCTGCCCTTGTAAATTATTCTGGAATCGGGAAGGCGGTGATTCTCTGCTCTATACCAAACGCTACGAATAATCCTGGGCAGGGTGTGTGTATGGCCATTTATTCAAATTTCGATACGGCATTTTATTTGAGTCATCGATTTGGATCGACGAATGAGTTGTCATATTTCACCATGGTTGGTAAGGCTGATCCTTCTGCGACGATAGCTGATAATTCTTGGCATTCTTTAAGAAGATTTATTATTGTTGGTAATATTTCAACCCTTCAGGGGCTTATCGGCGAAATTTCCCCATTTGCGACGAGTAATTCAAATTGGTGACGGATGTGACGCTGTTTTATGGGCGTTCAGATGGCGGACACGTTGCTTGCTGAGTCGAAGTTAGAGGTCTTTCTGGACAGCCTTGTACCTTGAATACTGATTTGCTTCCTTGCCTGCTCGTGCCAAACGCGAGCGGGCTTTTTTATGATCCGTACGCCTCCCATCAAGATGGGTAATGCGTACTACGCCGAAGAGAAAGCCATCTACCAGGAAGGAAATCGGTCGTTGAGGTTGGCAGAACGCCTGAGGCTCGAAGAAATGGAAGAGCGGGGCAAATCCAAACGAGCCAAATGATCATGCCGGCTGTGTCGCCGGCCTCAGCACCAGAAGTCGGATACGCACCCGTCAAGGGGCGGTTCCCCAAAAAAGCGCTGCCGGTCGACTGACCGCAGCGCTTTTTTCGTTTGATGGCCGTTTTTCTTGCCGGGACGCAGGTCCATATGGACGCACACGGAAATTCGGCCGCGTGTAATGTGTCATATCGCGATCGAATACAAGAAGCACAAATACACCGAGGGGCCGCCGATGAAGAACACCCTACACATCCCGATTTCCGTTCTGGCGCTGATGCTGTCCGCGCCGGCCATGGCCAATACGCCGGCCGACAACGTCGCATGGAGCGCGAGGCCCGTGCAGACGGTTGCATCGCCGTCGGCATGCTCCGCGTATTCCGGGCGGGTGATGTTGAACGGCGAGCCGTTGTCGACCGAGGGTGTGCTGAAAGTGCTCGGCACGTCGCTGGCTGGCGCCGCACTGGGTGCCGTCGTCGGCGGATATCAGGGCGCGGCGCCCAATCCGTGCCCGCGTCCCGGCCTGTGACCGGCGTGCGAGCGAATCGCGGGGTTCGCCGCTTCATCTGCAACAAGCCCGGTACCAGGCGCGCCTACTCCCAGAAACTTCGGATCGCGACCGCCACGATCACCGGCACCGAGAACACCAGCGGAATGGCGAAATACTGCGCTTCGCGATCGACGACCCAACTGTAGATCACCCACGCCGCGCCGATCGCGAACGTGATGAGGCCGACCGTGACGGCGGCGATGTTCAGGACCAGCTTCGACGGCTGGCGGCGCGTTCTGGTGTTGTCGTTGTCATCGCGCGGGGACGATTTCATCGGAAGAGTGCGGCCTCGAGCCGGAACAGGGGTAAAGGCACAGGAAACCCCATCCGCACGGATCGCGCAAGGGCCGGCGCGGGCCGGCCCCGTCACGTCCGTTCCCGCGCGTTACAACCCGAACGACGCAGCCAGTTCGTCCAGCAGCGCGCGCTGGAACGCGACGAACCGTTCACCCGGCTGCTGGGCGATCGCGAGATCGAGCATCGGATCGGCGACGTCGGTGCGAATGCCGGCCAGTTCCTCGACGATCGCGAGTCCGCAGAATGGCACGTATGCCTCCGAATAGCCGCCTTCATGGACGATCACGAGCCGCCCGCCGCAATGGCGTTGCGCGGCCTCCTTCACCGCACGCGTCATGAACCGGTAGCTGTCGGTATGCAGTTGCATGCGCGCGAGCGGATCGACGGCGCTCGCGTCGAGGCCGCTTGCGATGACGATCAGCTCGGGCCGGAAGCGCTCCAGCGCAGGCAGCACGATTCGCTCGAACGCGTAGCGATACGCGTCGTCGCCGCTGCCGGCGAGCAGCGGCACGTTCAGGTTCGCGTCGATACCCGCGCCTTCGCCGCGATCGTCCGCGCCGCTGTAGCCGGGCGGAAAGCAGCGGTCCTGGTGCAGCGAGATCGTCAGCGTGTCCGGGTCGTCGTAGTAGATCGACTGCGTGCCGTTGCCGTGATGCACGTCCCAGTCGATCACCGCGACGCGCTCGATGCCGTGTTTCGCGCGAGCGGCCTCGATGGCGATCGGAATGTTCGCCAGCATGCAGAAGCCCATCGGACGGTCGCGCAGGCAGTGGTGGCCGGGCGGCCGCGACAGCGAGAACGCGTTGGCCGCGCGCTCGCCGACGACCGCATCGACGGCCGCGATCGCGAGGCCGGCGGACAGCGCGGCGATCTCGTAGCTGCCCTTGCCGAACGGCGCGAGATCGCCGAGGTCGCCGCCATTCGTGTCGCTGAGTGCGCGGAACGCGTCGAGATAGTGCGCCGGATGAATGCGCAGCAGGTCGGTGCTCGTTGCCGGCTCGGCGCCGCGCAGGTCGAGTTGCGCGGCCAGGCCCGATGCCTGGACGAGCGACAGGAAGCGGCGCTTCGAGTCGGGCGATTCCGCGTAGCCCGCGCTCGACGGCGGCTGGACCCAGCCGCCGACCGGGAAGAACAGCGCGTGCGTGCCGCCGGTATGCCAGAAGGTGCGTTCGTCGGTGAAGAAGGCAGTGCGATTCATGGATGCGTGACCTGTCACGGTTGGGGGGAAGCGGAGGCGCGCGCGCGGCGATCGATATGGCGCAGCGCGGCGAACGACACGATCGCGACGGCTGTCGCGGCGATGAACAACGTGCGCATCGTGCTGCCCGTGTCGAGCATCAGCCCGGCAAGCAGCGGGCCGGCGGCAAGGCCGGCGCCGATCACGAAATTGAGCGTGGCGACGAGCCGGCCCGACGTGTCGATCTGCGCGACCGTCGCGAGGATGAACGGCAGCACGAACGTCCACGCGAACTTGAACGCGAAGATCGCCGCGCTGTAGCCGCCGGTGTCATGCATCGCGGCGAGCGCGACGAGCGACGCCGCGAGCAGCGCGTAACCGGCCGCGAGCATCGCGCGTCGCGCGAGTCGGCCGCCCGCGCACGACGCGAGCGCCGCGCCGGCGATCCCCATCACGCTCGCGATCGCGAGCACGTTGCCGGTCGACTGCGGATCGAGCCCGGCGTCGGCCGCCGCGCGGCTCGCGAACGTCCACACGCTGCCGATCGCGAGATAGAACGTCAGCACCGCGCCGATGGCGAGCACGACGCAGCTTCGCGGCGTCTGCATCGCATCGCCGCGTGCGGTGCGCGCGGCTGCCGTCCGCGTACCGAGCGACGACGGAAAGCCGCGCGACAGCGGCGCCGCGAGCAGGGCGAGCCCGGTGAGCGCCACGTACAGCGCGCGCAGCCCGAACGCGGCGAACACGTGCGGCAGCACGAACAGGCCGATCGCCCCCGCGATCAGCTGGCCGACGACCCACAGGCCGTACACGCGGTCGCTGTTCTCGCTCGTCGCCGCGCTCGTCATGCAGAGCACCATCAGCGAACCGCCGCCGAGCGCGGTGACGGCCCGCAGCGCGAGCAGCGCGGCGAAGCCGGGCATCCACAGTGCGGTCAGCAGGTTGCCCGCGCCGAACAGCGCGATCGCGAAGGCGGCGACGCGGCGCGCGTCGACCCGGCCGAGCCACAGGTACGACGGCACGGTCGCGAGGCTGAACGCACCGAGTTCGACGAAGAAGTAGGTGCCGATCTGCGACGCCGACAAGCCGAGTTGCGTCGCGAGCTGACCGGCCACGGCCGGTGCAACGAGCAGCAGGAGCGGCGTGATGGCCGCGAACACGACGAGCGCGGCGAGCGTCGAGCGGGCGAAGGCCGGCGCACGGCCGTCGGGCGAGCATGCGGCATCCGGGGACAGGGTTTTCATGGCGGGATCTCGTTGGGGGAAGTCAGAACAGGTGGTACATGCCGACCATCGCGCCGAACTGCGACGCGCCGGCGAGCGGCGTCGGGTCGTACTCGTAGACGGTTTGCGAGCTCTGGCCGCTGTTGCGCGCGTAGCCGAGGTTCACGTACGCGACGGTGCGTTTCGACAGCGCGTACGTGGTGCTCGCGATGAACAGCGTCGGGTGGCCGATGGCGGGCGTGTGCGAATCGGTGTGGTAGACGCCCGCGTTCAGGCCGATCCCGCTCGACGTCTGGTAGCGCGCACCGCCCCAGACGATCGTGCGCGCCGCATCGAGGTCGCCGGTCAGGCGTTCGACGCCCGCATAGACGGTGAGCGGCAGCGTGGCGAACGCATAACGCGCGGCGAGCGTACCGAGTTCGCGGCGCCGCGCGGACGCGTCGTCGGCCGCCGACACGTCGCCGTGCGCCTGATGCAGCACCGCGCTGACCGACAGCCCGTTGCTCGTGTACTGGCCGCCGAGTTCGAGCACGCGTCCGGCGCGGGTATTGCCGGCGACGCCGGACGTCGCGGCGAGCGCCTCGACGTCGACACCCGCGAACGTCGGCGACTGGTACTTCACCGAATGGTCGATGAAGTTCGCCTGCATCGGCACGAGCACGCCCTGGCCGCTGTAAGACGCGTACCAGAGCGGGTCGTAGAACAGCGTCTTGTCGAACAGCACGCTGAACTGCCGGCCGAGCGTGACGGTGCCGACGGGCCCCGCGATGCCGACGTACGCGCCGCGGAAGAACGCGTAGCCCGGTGCGGTCGCGGTGCCGTCGTTGACGTTGAGGCCCTGTTCGAGCTTGAACAGCGCGCGCCAGCCGCCGCCGAGATCCTCGTGGCCCTTGATCCCGACCTGCGAAGGCAGGATGCCGTAGTTCTGCAACTGCACGGCCGAGTGGCGTCCGTCGGCATGCGTCAGGTATTGCACGCCGGCGTCGAGCGCGCCGTACAGGGTGAGGGCCGACTGCGCCTGCGCGGCGGCACTGCACGCGGCAAGCGTCGCGGTGGCCGCGGCCGTGCGGATGAAGCGGGATTTCGTCACGTGGGGTTCTCCATGCCGTGCTGCATCGGTGTGTCGTTGGTGTGGTCGCGACGCAGTGTCCGCAGCGGGAAAACCGTCGAACAGTCGTCCAGATGAACGGTGCGGAAAACCCGCGGTGCACGGCGTCGGCGCGGAGCGAAGCCGCGCAGCGGCGTGCTGCGGAGCAGCAACGTGCCGTGCACCGTTCAAATGGATGGGGCTGGCGCCCGTTCCGGCGCCGTGGCCCGCCAAAAAAGCCGCTGGCTATAATCGGCCGGTGCCGTTGCGCACATCAGCAGCCCGATCGGGCAGGGGAGCGGAAGGTGAGGATCACGACGGATATCGGGCAGGATCTCGACGCGCTGCGCGACGTGCCGGCCGCCATCGTGCTCGACGAATTCGCGTGGCCGCCGCTGCCGTCCCGGCGCGCCGATTTCGACGGCGTCACGCACGGCGACGCGGCACAGCGCGAACTCGGCCTGATGCTGCTCGACCTGTACGCCGTGGCCGCGCAATCCGGCATCGGCGAATTCGAATGCCGGTTTTTTTCGCTGCTGCAGGCGCTCATTCCGTTCGACGCCGCGTGGACCGGCGTCGCGACCCACGCGCCGACCGGCCCCGTGATGCACAACAGCTTCCTGTACCGTTTGCCGCACGCGTTCTTCATCGACTGGAAGCGCGTGCGCGATTGCGATCCGCTCGCGCACCGCACGCTGCACGGCGCGCCTGGTCGCGCGGTGCGGCTCACGGTCGTCGAGCCCGGGCTCGATGCACGGTTTCGCGACTGGTGCGTGAAGTACGGGCTCGCGCAGCTGATGTGCGTATCCACGCTCGATCGCCGTTTCGGCCTGACGACGTTCATGTCGATTTACCGGCAGGGGCTCAATCGTCCGTTCGGCGACGACGATGCGCGTCGCTTCGAGGAGGTGATTCCGCATCTCGCGGCCGCGCTGACGATCAATCGCGCCGCGCAGCTCACGCGCGAGCGCGCCGAGACGGCGGCGCCGGCGGCGCGCGCGCTGTGCGACAGCTTCGGGGTGCTCCACCATGCCGATCACGGTTTCGATGACGTACTGCGCACCGAGTGGCCGGCCTGGGCCGGCGCGCGGGTGCCGGAGCCGCTCGTCGCGCACCTGCGGCGCCAGTCGGGCCAGCCTTTCGTCGGCGACGCGCTGCGCATCCAGTGCGTGCCCGTCGCGGGGCTGTTCCAGATCGAAGCGCGGCCGCGCTCGCTGCTCGACCGGCTGAGCCCGCGCGAGCTCGCGGCGATCCGCTATTACGGCGCCGGGCGGTCGCACAAGGAGGTCGCGCAACAGATGGCCATTTCGCCGACCACCGTGCGCCACTACCTGCGCTGCGCGTACCGCAAGCTCGGCATGCACGACAAGAGCCAGATCGCGGGCGTGCTGGGCGCCACGGGCGGCGTGGCCGACGACGCGCCCCTCGACGCCGGCGGCGTGCCGCGCTGACGCGAACGAGCGCGAGCGGGGGCGTGTGGCCCATTCCCGTGTAAATGGTTGTGCCCACAACTATTGAGCGTTATGCTCGTCAGCTCCCAGGAGACGGAATTCCATCATGAACGACACGAATTCAGGGTCGGTGCGCGCGGCGGTGGTCGGTGTCGGTGCGATCGGCGGATTGCTCGCGGCCGCGCTGTCGCGGGCCGGCATGACCGTGAGCGCATACGCGCGCGGCGCGACGCTCGACGCGCTGAACACGCACGGCGTGCGCGTGATCGACGAAGGCGGCGATACCGCGTCGGTGCCGGTGCGGGCGAGCGACGATGCGCATGCGCTCGGCGTGCAGGACTACGTGGTGATCGCGCTGAAGGCGCAGGCGCTGCCGGCGCTGGCTGCGCGCATTGCGCCGCTGGTCGGGCCCGACACCGTGATCGTCGCGGCGATGAACGGGTTGCCGTGGTGGTTCACGCACGGGCTCGCGGGCTCGCTCGACGGCGTGCCGCTCGATGCGGTCGACCCGGCCGGCGCGGTGTCCGCCGCGTTGCCGCCCGCGCAGGCGATCGGCTGCGTCGTGCATCTGTCGTCGAGTACCGACGCGCCGGGCGTCGTGCGCCGCGGGCGCGGCAACCGGCTGATCGTCGGCGCGCCGGATCAGCGGCTCGCCGCGGCCACGGCGCGGTTTGCCGCGGCGCTTGCCGCGGGCGGTTTCGACGTCGAGTCGACGCCCGCGATCCGGGCCGAGATCTGGACGAAGCTGTGGGGCAACATGAACATGAATCCGCTGAGTGCGCTGACCGGGTCGACGGCCGAGCAGTTGCTCGACGATCCGTTCACGCAGGCACTCGCGCTGCGGATGATGGAGGAGGCGGCCGCGATCGGCGCGAAGCTCGGCCTGTCCACGGGGATGAGCGGGCCCGAGCGGATCGCGGTCACGCGCAAGCTCGGCGCGTTCAAGACGTCGATGCTGCAGGATGTCGAGGCAGGACGGTCGCTCGAGATCGGGCCGATCCTCGGCGTATTCCCGGAGCTCGGCCGCAAGCTTGGCGTGCCGACCCCGTACTGCGACGCGGTGCTCGGACTGTTGCGCCAGCGCGCGGCGAACAGCGGGCTCTAGCGCGTGCCGGGCGCCGCCAGGTGCCGCCGCACGGCAGCGGCGAAGCGCGGGACGTTCGCCGCGCCCGCCGCATGACGCAAAGCGGGCCACCCGCGTTGCCGGTCAAGCAACGTGGGCGGCCCGTCGAATTCGTCGGATCAATAGGGCTGGCGCGGCGCTCCTGATTCGGCTCAGTCGTCCCGCTCGGTGGCGTGCGCGACGACCTTGTCGAGCAGCCGTTCGAACGTCTGGCGTTCGCCGTCGGACAGGCAGGCCAGCAGGCCGTCGTTCCACTTGCGCACGATCGGCATGATCTTGCGGTGCAGCGCGCGGCCGTCGGCGGTCAGCGCGATCAGCACGATCCGGCCATCCTCCTCGCTCGCGCTGCGCTCGAGCAGGCCCTGGCGCAACAGCGCCTCGGCCGCGCGGCTTGCCTGGCTCTTGTCGAGATTGGTGTGACGCGCGAGATCCATGATCGAGAACGGACCGAACGCACCGACGGCGGCGATCACGCGCGCCTCGGGCAGCGAGATGTCGAGCTTGTGCCGGTACACCTCGCCGATCCCGCGGTCGGAGCGCTTCGTGAGCGCATGGAGGCGATAGGTCAGAAACTGATCGAGCCCGGCTTGACGGCCTTTCATGTCGAATCCTGAAGAAAAAGGGCGGGCCCGATTGTTCCTGTATCGCACGCTCGGGTCAACGGTCAGTGTGCACCGTATTTCAGGCGCGTCAATTGTTCCGCTTCGTTCGCGAGCAGATTGGCCGCGTCGCGGATCGCGACGTCGAGCGTGATCGGCCCGGGAGCCGGCGAGAAGCAGCCGGAAAAATGCTCGGACAGGCGCGGCAACGCGGCCGGATCGACCGCGCCCGACAGCAGCGACGCGGGCACGCCGGCGGCCCGCGCGTGACGGCACGCGATGAACGGCGCCTTGCCGTGCAGCGTCTGCACGTCGGAGCGGCCTTCGCCGGTGATCAGCCAATCGGCGCCGGCGAGCGCGGCGTCGAGCCCGACCTGGCGCGCGACGACTTCGGCGCCCGCTTCGAACCGCGCGCCGAGCATGTGCAGCGCGAAACCGAGGCCGCCG